>JASFOV010000279.1:0-6312 GCA_050116355.1 Anaerolineae bacterium | reverse complement strand
GTGGGTGTCACCCGGCTGCTCAACGTTGGTTGGGGTGGCACAGGTATGGAGGTCGCGGTCGGTGCACAGGGTAGGGATGTAAAGTCCACCCGCGTGTAGTTCTTGCCGTCTAAAAAGATCTCAAATGATAGGTCCAATCCCTCCGGCTCGATGAAATAGATCCCACGGCTCATCGGAGCGAACTCGGCGACAAAGGGACCGTACTCGGGCTTGGTCCCGGTAAAGCCCACCGTCTCAAATCCACCCAGGGAACGGATCGTTACTGGAAGCCCTGCCCTGCCCTCGACCGACACACGCAATACGCTGCCCGCCAAGCCCAGATCGAGACGCTGTTCCGTGATCTCTGCCTGCCAGCAACTGGACGCTTGAACCGGCTCTTGGCCCGCGGCCTGGCCCAGTATCCCCGCAACCAGCAGACCCACACACAAGATCGCCCAACCAATTCTGGCAATCGTTCGCTTTTGGATCATGGTATCCCCCTCTCCCCGTACCGAGTGGCACGCGCCAAGCCACCGGCGCCCCACAATGGCCGCACAGACGCTATTGGCTCCGAATGCGCATGTAGGCCAGCGCCGAGTCCAAGTATTCTCCAAGGGACATCTTGAAAGGGAACATCCGGTTCTTGATGGCCCACCCCTTCCAGATTTTGTAGACCAACCAATAGAGCTGGTTGGGTGGAAAACGGATGAGGCGGCGGATCAGCGGTACCATCCATGGAAATTCGACACCCAGTGCGAATAGTTTCTGCAGGTTCTCGATCTGGCGTTTTTCCGCTTCACTGCCAAAGTTGATGATTGTATCATCGCTGACGGAACCGGATAGATCATCGAAACTGCCCATCATCCAGCCGTGCTCATAGGCCCACTCGCCCAGGGCGGTCTTGGGATAGGGCTGAAACAAGAAGACATTGCCGTAAGCCGGCCGGCACTGAGCATTCAGTTCCAACGTCTCAAAGTCGGCCTCCAGATCACCGGTGGGCAGCCCCAGCATATTGTTGGTCGAAAAGGCAATCCCATACTGGTGTAGGATACCGGCCGCGCCCAAAATCTCCTGGCGGCTCATATTGCGGTTCAAGACGGCATTGCGCAGGCGATCATTGCCGGCCTCGATCCCGAAACTTACCGACACACAGCCAGCATCCTTGAACAGAGCGATCTTGTCTTCTGTGACCAGGTTGGCCCGCACCTGGCACCAAAAAGGCAGGGCGATCTCCTGTTTGTAGCGCGTCATGAACTCTTGTAGCCAGGCATCCTGCAGGATGAAGGTATCATCCATGAACAGTATGAACCGCACATCACGCTTGGCGGTTAACTCCTCCAACTCGCGGAGGACGTTGGACGGGCTGCGGCGCCGAAACCGGCGACCACGGCCCTCATAGAGGTCTGAATAGGCTTTGTTGAAACAGAAGGCACAATCATACGGGCAGCCGCGTCCGGTGATGATGGGCTTGATCTTGGTGCGCCGGCTCTGAGCGTGGGCATCGTAGAGCAGTTCCCGGTCGGAGAAAGGCAGCGCATCCAATTCTTCACTGGTGAGCAGCGGGCGCAGGGGATTGCGCACGACCTCACCATCGATCTTGAACCACCAGTTGCGAATGGCAGGATCGGGCAGGCTCACACCATCGCCGTTGGGTTCCAGCGCGTTCATCAGATCCAGCGTGGCATACTCGCCTTCCCCAATGCAGAGCCCATCCACTCCGTCCCGCTCAATCATTTCAGGGAAGAAGGTGGGATGCGGCCCACCGAATATCGAAAAGACTCCCGGCAACTGCGCCCTGATGCGTTGGTTCAACTCCAGGTACCAGGTATGCGGCCCGGTGTATACCGTATAGCCCACGACATCGGGTTTGAGCCGCACTGCGGCCTCGACCGGGTCCTCCTCCGTAGCCACGACCAGGCTCACCCGATGGCCCGCCTGCTTCAGGACACTACTAATGAGCAGGATGCCCTGAGGCTCGTTGTCGATCTCTTTGACAATGAACAGAAGGTGCAACGCAGTCTCCTAGCTACCTTTGCTGCTGATCACCGTCAGAAGCCTGTCTGCCGGTTACGAGACGGTACGGTCGACCGACTCTGACCATGGAATCCGCACGACAAACAGATTGTCGCGAGCGATCTCGAGTCACGACTTGATCTTCATGAAGTGCCATGCCGTCTCGATGACCTCTCGCAGGCTCAGCCGGACGGGGTGTACCCGGTTCTTGATGGCCCACCCCTTCCAACCCTTGTTCAGCAACCAGAAGAGCGGGTTGTCCGGCACGCGGAGCAGGCGCCGGATGAAGGGAACAGTCCAGGGCCACTCCACGCCGATGGCGAAAAATCGCTGCAAGACAGACAATCCTTGCTTGTGCTCTTGGCCAAACTCAAGAACGGAGTGATCCCAGGCCACTTCTCCGATATCGTCAAAAGTACCCACCATCCAATCATGCTCTCGCGTGAACTCGCCCAGTTCAGTACGCGGGTACGGCTGAAAGATGAACACATGGGCATAGGACGGCTGGGCCTGGACATTCAAGTCCAGCGTCGCAAAGTCATCCTCCAGCGTGCTGGTAGGCAGGCCGATCATGTTGGTCGTGGTGAAATCCAAGCCTCCCTCGTGAATGAGGCGCGCCGCCTCCAGGATCTGCTCTCTGCTCATGCGACGCTTGAGCAATTCGTTGCGGATACGATCGTTGCCGGTCTCGATTCCCATGCTCACCGAATGACACCCTGCCTCTCGCAGCAAGCGTACCTGCTCCTCCGTCACCAGGTTGGCACGGGTATTGCAAAAGAAGGGCAGTCCGATCTCGCGCGGGTAGGTCTCCGCAAATTCGGTCAGCCAATCCGTTGACAGAACAAACGTATCATCCACAAAGACAACAAACTCGAGCGGATAGTGATCGCGGACCCAGCGGATCTCTTCAATCACATTCCCTACGCTCCTCTGGCGGAAGCGGCGCCCTTTGCCCCGGTAGATCTCTGACAAGGCATGGTTGAAGCAGTAGGTACAGTTGTAAGGGCAACCCCGGCCCGTGAGAAAGTGTTTGATCTTGCCCTTGGCAGCGATGGGATCGCGCTCGTAGACCAACGCCCGGTCCGGAAACGGCAGGCTATCCAGATCCTCGATATAGGGCCGAACAGGGTTTGTAATCGTCAGGGCATCGCGCCCTCCACCATTTCGGTGAAAGGACCAATTGTCCAGCTCCAATACGGCAGTGGGGCCGCCATCTGCCAAGGCGTCGACCAACTCAACCATGGCTCCTTCACCCTCGCCACGGCAAATACCATCGACGCCATCTGCCTCGACCATCTCGGGAAAGAAGGTAGGATGTGGGCCACCGAACACCGAGAACACGCCGGGCACTCGGGCCTTGAGCCGCAGGTTCACATCGAGATAGTAACGCTGCGAGCCGGTAATGACCGAGTACGCAGCCACATCGGGCTGGAACTCGCCGGCTACCGCCACCGGATCTTGGTGAGCGCCTACGGCCAACTCGACCTCGTGTCCAGCCGCCTTCAGGGCGCTGGACAGGTGCATGATGCCTTGCGGCTCGTAATCGATCTGCTGAGCGACGAATAGTACACGCACGTTTGGTATCACCTGACAAAATTGCATCGCTCCAACCTCCAGGAGCGATGCTGCCACTGGACCTAGTCTACCATAGGAACTAGGGCTTGACAAATCGGACCGACCTGGTCAGCAAGCAGGCGCATCAGCGGTGCATCATGCAAAATGGGGCCTCTGCTTTGGCACACCCCACTTTGACACCGGGCCGGGCACTGGGGTATAATCAAGCGACAAAATGAGCTTAGCCAAGAAAGGGAACTGCATTCATGGATCTCATTACATCGGTCTTGGGACTTCTGCTGGTGGCCGTTGTCGCCTTTGTCGTGCTTCGATTCGTGCTGCGGCTCACCATGCGCATCATCGGCTGCGTGCTGACGCTCATCGTCGTCCTGGGAGGGGTGGCCATCTTGTTTCTGTTCGTGTTTTGATAGACCGGTCCCACCTCAGCGATCGATCTGTACCAACCCCAGTTCCAGGTCGCTGCCCAGTGGAAGCCAGCCCTTGCCCCAGGGGACCGGCTGTCCATCTCGTGTGAGGCGCATCATCAAGCGATAGACGCCCGCGGGCATGCGGTCTGGCACATACAGATCTGGCCACTGCCGCACGAGTTGTCCCTGAGCCCACTGGTCTACCGGGAATCGCCCACCTACTGGTTCTTGGCCAACCGGGTACCCATCAACGTCTTCCAGCCAAAAAGATACCTGCCACTCGCCCACCGGTTGTCCCGCTGCCTGCCATAGCAAAGCCAGCGGCAGGGGATCTCCTGGACGGTGGGCGAAGCCAGGATCCGGTGGTGTATAGCCCAGCAGTTCGACATCACCAAAGCGGGCATGGACGGTGTGCGCCACGCTGGCCTCCAGTGCCCGGCGTGGCGGACGGCTGGGATTGCCTTCCAAACGCACCGGATCGAGCTCGATCCGCCCCCATTCGGCGCCAGTTCCGGGATCGTAGACGATGACCAACGGGCGGTAGTCACCGGGGGGCAAGCCGGCCGGCAGGGGAATCTCATAGGCATCCGCCACAACCTCACCCGGTCGCCAAGCGATGGGTGGATAGGCACCCGACACAGGGTCCGCGTCGACGACAGCGACCATCTGTCCCCGTGCATCCACCAACCGGGCCGAAACCTTGAAGGGCGCCGCCAGACCGCGCGAAGCGCGCCACCACAAACGGAGTCGCAACCAAGCCTGCCAATGACCCTGATGCTCGTGCAGGCCATAGCCCAGCAACTCCAACCCAGGAACAACCTCTTGGTTCACGGCCCGCGGCAGATGGGGTACCGTGTCGTCGGGCGCACCCACTTGGATCAGGCTCTCCAGCTCTCCATCGACCCGGATCTCTCCCGTGAGCGCATCCAACGCGTACGCTTGCTCCAGGCCGGGCAGCACACGGGTGATAAATACCGGGTTGTCCTCCTCTAGCGCGTCCTCGACCGCTTGCCTTCGTAGCGCTTCCTGGTCGGCCGCGACCGTATCAATACCGGCCCCCACGTTCTCGGTCTCTTGGAAGTACCGCAGCAATGTCATCTCACCCAACAACCCAACCACTGTCACGTGTGCCGGACGCTCCTGCGCCAGCAGGTAGCGGCCATAATCGTGGACGAGCCAGTTCTGGCTTAGGTCCACATCAGGATAGGCCTGGACAGCGATGATCACAGGTTGCAGAAGCGCAGCAGCAATGAGCAGAGTAGACATCACCGCCAGCAAGCGCCGCACCGCGAGCGACTGGCCCCGCACGCGCAGCAGTGTTAGGGCATAGTCGAATCCCACCCCGATCCACACCGCAGTGATCAGGAAAGCAGGGACAAAAAACACCTCCACATCGGGTACCTGGTAACGGGCAGCAAAGGCGACGTAGGTCAGGAAGGCCAGGCCAGTCAGTACTAAGGCCTTGAGCCGCCGTACCCGCCCTTCACTGCGGCGCACCAAGCCAAAGACACCCACCAGCGCCAGCGCCAGCCCAACCGGCCCAAACTGTTGCCAGAACAGGCTGCCATAGAATCCGACATCCAGATCCCGCGCCAGAGGATTATCCGCAAAGAACACGTTATAGCCACTAGCGGTCACCCACGCCCAGAAGCCGCGCCAGGTGTTGGCATAGGTGCCATCGAGGGAGCCTACCCCACCACGGAGGGGTAGGTACAGGTACAACAAGAGAGGGATCAAGAGGCAGAGGACCAAGATGGTGACTGGTCGTCCGATGAATTGTAGCCAGCGTGGACGCCCGGGGTGCTCGGGACCCAGCAAGGCCGCCCGGGTCAAAACCCGGTGTTCGACCAAGGCGACAAAGATGAGAAGTGTAGGGAACAGTAGCACCGCCAGGCGATGATGGGTTAGACTCAATCCGAACAGCGCAGCCAACACATAGAGTAAAGGATGAGGCAGCAGCCTACCCTTTGGTGGCACGGCTGGAAAGAAGCGCCGGTAGTATCCATGCAACCGGTGACCCACCCGCCGTACCGCTGGCGGCAGCCTGAGCCACAGGCCGTCCCCAGGCAAGAAGAGCATCCGAACCTTGGACGGTTCGAAAAAGAGCAAAGAGAAGGGCTGGACCGGTCGCAGCGGCTCTCGCGCCCACCGTAGCGCCAGCCACAGCAGTGCCGCGATGAACGCGCTATTCAGAGTATAGACCTCAGCAATAACCGCTTGGGACCAAAAAACGGGTGACACGGCAAGAGCGATCGCGCCCAGTGCGGCTGCAAGCCGCCTGGGCACCAGCTGGCGGATGACCAGGTAGACGCAAGCGATTGTGACCGCCCCGGCCACC
>JASFOV010000278.1:0-6347 GCA_050116355.1 Anaerolineae bacterium | reverse complement strand
CCGGTCACCGAGCTCAGCGAATCCGTGGCTACCTTTGGTACGGCTGGCGTCGCTACCAGCGTAACAGTACTGCTGGGTGGCCTGTACTACTGGTTCAACGGGCGGAAAAAGGAGATCGAAGTGCAGGGCCTCGACGCCAGTGAAGGAGAGGAAGAGGAATGAGCAAGATACGAAGCAGCTCTCCATCTATCGGATACCTGATCTTGGCGGTCGTGGTTGCCATCGGGCTAGGGATGGGCATCGTTCGCTTGATCAACGGCTTGGGCACCACCACCGGCTTGAGTGACAACTATCCATGGGGCCTCTGGATCCTGTACGACGTATTCTTTGTCTCCTTCTCGGCCGGCGCCTTTATGATCCTAGCCATCACGCACATTTACGGCCGGGAAGAATACCACGCCATCGCCCGTCCCGTGGTTCTTGCTGGATTTTTGGGTGAGATCATGGTCGTCGCCGTCCTGGTGATGGATCTGGGCCGGTGGAACCAGTTCTACAACGTGCTCTTCCCCTGGTACTGGAACGTCCGCTCCTTTATGTTCCAGGTCAGCATCTGCCTGACCATCTACATGGCAGTCATGGTCCTTGAGGTAGCGCCCGCCTTTCTCGAGCGACTGAACTGGCGCAAACCACTGCGCTACATTCGTGGCGCGACCATTGTCATCTCCTGCGCCGGGATTGTACTGTCCGCACTCCACCAGTCCTCGTTGGGTTCGCTATTCCTGCTCATGCCTTACAAAATCCATCCCTTGTGGTGGACCCCCTGGCTGCCTTTGCTCTTCTTCACCTCGGCGACCTTTGCTGGCCTGTCAATGGCCATCCTCGTCGTCACCATCAGCTTCAAGGCCTTCCACCGTCCCTTGGAATTGAACCTGCTGAGCAGACTGGCCCAAGTGATGGTCTTTCTGTTAGGCATTTACCTCCTGCTCAAACTGAGCGATCTGCTCCTTGCCGGAGAACTAGGGTTGATGTTCACTGAGGGTTGGTACAGCGTGCTCTTCCTAGCCGAGATCGGGATTGGCGTGATCGCGCCCATCGTCCTGTTCAGCATTCGCCGGGTGCGGGAGAGCCAGACTGGCCTGATCTGGGGTGCAGCCTGCATACTAGGTGGTGTGGGACTCAATCGCACCAACGTCGCCCTTTTGGGCTACGAAGCGCCAGGCGCAACCGCCTACGTGCCCCACTGGATTGAGATCGTGATCTCGATTGCCGCTATCGCAGCGGGCATCCTCCTGTTCGCGCTGGCCGTCCGATTCCTACCCATCTTGCCCCAGGCGGACGGGGACCGTACCGAGTCTCAGCCCCCCCATTGGTCACGCCGGGCTTTGGTGTTCGTCGGCGGTGCTCTGTCGCTGTTGACCATTGCGGTTGTCTTGCTGCTTCAGCCGCTAACCCAGGCCCAGGCGTCCAAGACGGAGCCACTTCCAGAAGCGGAGACAGCCTCCGTCCAAGTGTGCAGCTGCACAGATTGCCACCTGGAGATCGAGGCACTCGTCGAGGCGGGCGCAAGCCAGGACAATCTCGCTGCGCTCCAGATCGAACTCCAGCCAGCCGAGATGCCCCACAGCAACATCAGTTGCATCGCCTGCCACTATGGCGACCGAACAACAACTGAGACGCAGGCCGCGCACCAGGATATAGTCCGTGATCCAACAGGCGGCGAGGCTGGCGTCTGCATTGCTTGCCACCCCGATTTGCCAGAGGAGTTTCCCGAGGATCGGTTGCGCACCCCCCACGACGAGGTCACTCACGGCGAAGTAACCGACGTACTGTGCAGCGACTGCCACGGCGCCGTGGGGCACGGCTTTGACCCGGTGAGCGGCGACGTGATCTGCCCGATGAGCGTCTGTTTGGACTGCCATGTCCAGCGCAACCTTGATAGCGAGCTTTCCGACTGCGCCGCCTGCCACATTGGGCCGCACGAACCAGTACCGGCCTTGGAATGCTCTGCCTGCCACCAATCAACCGACGTTTGGCATCAAGTAACCATGGACAGCCACCCGCTGGAGTTGGTTGGCGCCCATGCCCAGGCACAATGCATCGACTGCCACCCAGACCTCGACTTCGAGCTGGCAGCGGGCACACAGTGCGCAGACTGTCACCAGGCGCCAGATGCCGATCACTATGGTCCCAACTGCGAAGACTGTCACTCGCCGGCGGGCTTTGCCGATGCGCGCCTGCCAGCCGAGATGCATCCCTTCCCGCTGCAAGGCGCTCACCAGTATGCCGCTTGCGAGGGATGCCACGCTGCGGACCAGTCTGTGCCCGAGTTCGTGTGTAGCAACTGCCACGACCGGCCCGAGAACCATCTGCCCGGGGAATGCAGCCTTTGCCACACACCCGAGGGTTGGGCTCAGTCGATCGCCTACGTTGTCAACTTGAGCCCGCAAATCTCCCACGAACTGGAGGGGCGGCAGGACTGCCTGATGTGTCACAGCGTGGACGGAGAGATAGCGCCAGCTCCCAATAACCACGGCGACTATATCAACGAGCAGTGCACACTCTGTCACAAGACCCCGTAGCAGAGAACCCGTCCGAGAACCCGAGAGGAGCCGAATGACTTCGGCTCCTCTCTCTCATTTCCTGGCACATCCTTCCGCAGCCAGGCCCGGCGATGTGACATCCCCAGCATTTTGCAGTATAATGAACCCACCAACCCTGTAGAGAGGTGATGATATGAGACGACCGATTCTTGCTGGCAACTGGAAGATGAACATGACCATCGCCCAGGCCACCGACTTTGTGCGCACCATCCGGCGGGGTCTGAATGAGATCAAAGGTGTCGACCGCGTATTGTGCCCACCTTATACCACATTACCGGCCGTCAAAGACCTGCTAGCTGCTACCGAGATTGGGCTAGGCGCTCAGAACATGCACTGGGAAGAAAAGGGTGCCTACACAGGCGAAATCTCACCAGAGATGGTCAAAGAAGTGTGCCAGTACGTCATCCTTGGCCACTCAGAACGGCGGGCATACTTTGGGGAGACCGATCAAGGGGTCAATCGCAAGATCAAGGCCGCTCTCACTCACGGACTATCGCCTATTGTCTGTGTCGGTGAGACCGAAGCCGAATACGATGCCGGTCGCACCCAAGAGATCGTCGGTGGGCAGATCCGCGCTTGTTTGGATGGATTGGCGGCCAGCCAAGTCGCCGGTTTGGTGATCGCCTACGAGCCCGTATGGGCCATTGGGACCGGCAAGGCCGCCACACCCGCCGGCGCTGGGTCGGTTATTGGCCTAACGATCCGCGGAACCATTGCTGAGCTGTACGACGATGCCACAGCCCAGGCAGTGCGCGTCCAGTATGGGGGCAGTGTCAAACCGGCCAACGTAGCCGAATTCATGACGCATCCCGATATCGATGGCGCACTCGTGGGCGGCGCCAGTCTGAAACCCGACTTTGTCGAACTGGTGCGCATTGCTGCTGAAGTAGCGGCAGACTAGATCAACTGCGGTCCCTGCTGAGGGTAAGAGAATCCATCTCCTACCTGAGGGATCATTCCACTGGGGATGATGCCGAGAAGCACGGTTGCCCTCACAAGGTTGTGAGGGCAACCAGACGACAGGGGGGCAGGCACATCACAAAAAATCGCCCAGTGTCATGCTCTGGGGGAATAGACCACGACACTGGGCTGGTTCCGGGAAATTTCCCGAACCTTAATATAAACGGCGTCGGGGGTGACGCCAAATAAGAGCCTTGGCTATCAGGCCTCCATCACACCGAGTTTGTTAAGCAACCTGGGCCTGGTCGCAAGTGCGGTCCGCGCAACAGTTGTTGCCTCCCGGCACCAACTGCTAGCAACAGCCAAACACGCCTCCGACGGCAGATCAGCTGTAACCAATTCAGCCAGCACACCCTGACCTTCCGCCCATTTGACGGCATCGTATCCATGGGCAGACATCGCCGCAGCAATGTCCAAATCCCCGGGACCATAGGTCACGAGCTTGTGTAGATCCAGAAGGACGGCGTCAACGTCCTTCCGGTGGTGAGCAACTTGGGCAGCCATGCCGACCTCCTGCTTCTGTTCATGGCGGGCCACTATTCGCGAGCGTTCTACCCCTATTATACCACACTTGTCAAGAGTTTAGTAACAAAAAGGTCACAGAATCGTGCCAAAAGTGTACTATTTTCCCCATACAATCGGTTTTCTTGAGTAGAAATTGGCGACAAATCAATTGAAATCACGCGAGCTGGACGCCCTCCTGCAACTGGGGAGCCGGCTCACGTCGCCTTACAGAGGACAGCACCCTCTCATTCTGCCGCCAAGATTGTAGCAAAGTAGCTTGACGAATTCTTGGCCATGGGTTCTGGGATCCAGATTCCGTCCGTGCGAAGGGTCAAAGACGGTGCGGCAGGCTCCCGAATGGCAAGGGGGATTGCTGCAGTCGCTCAGATCCTTCGCAATGCGCCGTCCCGGCATCGGGGACGGCTTTGCAACAGATGTTCTAAGTTTTGTCAAGTCACTGGACCTTAAGAATGCTGAATAGCCTGAACCTCTCAGCCTTGTTGGACAAGGGACGCACGGCACCTAGCCCTTGCTGAAATGCTCAAAGCAAGAGCTTGACGACAGGCCCAGCTTCGTCTAGAATAGGCCTGCAAGGCAGAGGGGAAGTTGTCTCAAGCGTGAGGGAGCTGTAGCTCGCCTCTTATCTTCTTGGACGGCTTCCCTTTTGTTGTTGGCGCTCCATGCGCTCTTCGCGCCGTTTTTTGCGAGCGCGGCGGGTGCTGCGCTTGCGCACCTCTTCGGGGACCTTGTAGTGTTCGGCGATGATGGCGCGCGCCTCCTTCGGGGTGACCGATCTGCCGTTCACGTCACGCAGCTCGTAGGGTCGATCTTCCCGAAGCACGGCCTGCACACGATCCAGCAGACGGGTGGCGCAGGCGCAGACAGCCTGGTTGTGGTGTTTGCCCTTGTTGACCATCTGGTCATAGTAGATGGCGGCGATCTGTGGGTCATGACGGCGGGCGACGTCGGCGTTGAGATAGGCATACTTCTTGATCATACCGGGCCCGGCTCGGGAGATGCGCAATCCTTTGCTTTCGGCGTCACCGCTCTGGCGACTGTCGGGTACCATGCCATGCCAACCGCGGAAGTGGCGATTGTCCGGGAATCGCTCGGGCTGGCCAATGAAGCTGGCATAAACGGCTGACCCCTTGGGGCCAACCCCGGGTAGGGTTTCGAGATGGCCGCTTGGGTGCAACTCGGTGTACAAGGGCTGAACAGTTTCCGTGTTTAGCACTTCTTGTTCTCGCTCCAAGTGAGCCAACAAGCGCTGCTCACGACAGGCCTCTGCTTGAAGTCGCTGGTAATCGATGGTCTGGAGGCCATACAGTTTCAGTGCTCCCATGGCGAGTTCTACGAGTTGTTCCAGCCTCGCCAGCTCCTTGTCGTTAGCGACATCGGCCAAAGCCTGCCGCAGGCCCTCTACACCCGCTTCGACGACGGCGACGGGGTCATACCAGGCTTCACGGAATCGCCGTGCTGCTGGACTGTACAGGTCTCGAAACACTTTCTTCTCCAGTCCTGGCCAGGCAAAGCGGTCACAATCCCGAAGCCGGTTCTTGGTGGCGGTGATCAGGGTCTGCAGCCGATGATCTTGCTTGCAGCCTCGTTGACAGGCAAGTTGGCTGGGCGTAGGCAGGATCAAGGGGTACAGCGACTCCTCATCGACCAAGGGCAGCTTGGCCAGCACCCGAGCCGAGATTCGGTCGCTCGAGGCATGGCGCTTGAAGTAGCGCCGCAGATCCTTGACCCGCCGGCCATTTACCAGATAGACGGTCACTCCCAATCGGCTCAGAGGCACAGCCACTGTGAGCCAAGCCATGCCGGTGGGTTCCATGACGGCGCGGAGCGGATGATCCGCCTCCACGCCGTCTCGGGCTTGTGCCACCAGATCCTCAATCTCTTCCCAACATGAGTGGAACGAGATCACCGATGTCACAAACCGGCCATTCTCCGCCATGACCACAGCTTTGTGAGCTGCTGTCACGGCCAGATCGATCCCAATAGTGCGCATGTTCAACCTCCCTTCGTCTAGATTCGGGACAGCTCCCTATGGGAAGGCCGTGCGTGACCAACCTGCCCTGGACCAGAAGGCTTTGTGCTTATCCCAAGCTTGCCCTTGATAAGGGGCCTCGCTCGTCGGCGATCCCCAATGTTCCTAATCGGGTCCCCTGGGCGGAAGGATGACAATCTGTTGCAAGAGGCAGCATCGCTCCTCAACCGTAGTGGTCAGTCACTCTTGCCCTCCCAGGAGATAGTATGCACCTTCTGGACCTCAAAGTCCAGTCGCTATTCAGCTGTTAAGGTACGTCTATAATATACAAGCCGTAGTGGCCATTGCTTCCA
>JASFOV010000277.1:0-6347 GCA_050116355.1 Anaerolineae bacterium | reverse complement strand
GTCATATTTCGAAGCTATACTGGAGGATAGGCGGATTGGCATTGCCGCTAGGTCTGCACTGGCAAGGGAACAAAGGAAAGATATGTACCAAGACAAGCTCATTATCCGCGGCGCGCAGCAGCACAATCTGAAGGACATCGACCTGTCGCTGCCACGCCACAAATTAGTCGTTGTGACGGGTGTGTCGGGCAGCGGCAAAAGCAGCCTGGCATTCGACACCTTGTACGCCGAAGGCCAACGACGCTATGTCGAATCACTGTCCTCCTATGCGCGGCAGTTCTTGGGCCAAATGGAAAAGCCCAAAGTGGACTATATCGGTGGCCTGAGTCCGGCGATCGCCATCGAGCAGAAGGCAGTCAGCAAAAACCCGCGCTCCACGGTCGGCACTGTCACAGAGATCTATGACTATTTGCGGGTCCTCTTTGCGCGGATCGGGACGCCCCACTGCCCGCAGTGTGGCCGGGAGGTGCACGCACAGTCCGCACAAATGATCGTGGACCAGATCGCGCACCTGCCAGTTGGCAGCCGCTTTCAGGTCCTGGCGCCAGTGGTCCGGGGCCGGAAAGGCACTCACGAGGAGGTGCTCAAGCAAGCTCGGAGCGACGGCTATGTCCGGGCCCGGATCGATGGCGTACCGGTCGAGCTATCAGAGCGGGTGCGACTGGCCAAGACCAAGAAGCATGACATCGAGATTGTAGTAGATCGCCTAGTTGTGCCTGGCCAGCCAGTTGCTGAGGACCCACAGGCCGAGGACGAGGCGCTGCAGGCATTTGAGACACGACTGACAGACTCGGTCGAGACGGCACTGGGCCTGGCTGACGGCTTGATCTCGGTCGAGATCGCTGATGGCGAGATGCTGACCTTCTCTGAACAGAACGCCTGCCCGGTGTGCGGGATCAGCTTTCCAGAGCTGAGCCCGCAGATGTTCAGTTTTAACTCGCCCCATGGCATGTGCCCCGAGTGCAATGGCCTGGGGACGAAAATGGAATTCGATCCAGAGCTATTCATCGACCCGGACAAGCCCATTGCCGAGGGCGGCGTGCGACCCTGGGGTGAGGTCGCCAAGAAAAAGTCGTCGGGTATCTACCGCTCTGCACAGCAGATCACGGCACAGTTTGGTCACGATCTGTATACGCCTTGGCGTGAGCTATCAGAGGCATGCCAACAGGCCATCCTGTTCGGCGGCGTGCGGGTGACCTGGGAGTCGGAAAGCGACCGGGGCAAGTGGCAGGGAGAATGGGAAACAGAGGGGGTGGTCCACTCGACGCGCCGCCGCTACCTTCAGACCAAGTCGGAGTATATGCGGCGTTGGTACACGCAGTTCATGAGACAGCAGTCCTGTCCGACCTGTCAGGGCCGGCGGCTACGACCGGAGGCCACGGCAACGACGATCGCCGGCAAGAACATCCAAGACGTAACCGCATTCTCGATCTGCGATGCGCTGGCCTGGGTCGAGGGCCTGTGGCCCGAAAGACCGCGAGATGGCACTGAACCGCAGATCGGCTGTGCCGAGATAGGGCCTGCGCGGGCCGGGTCGCCACTCAGTGCCGAAAAGTTCGAGATTGCTGAAGAAGTATTGAAGGAGATCCACGATCGACTGCAATTCATGCTCAATGTGGGCTTGCACTACCTGACGCTGGAACGCTCGGCCCCCACCCTTTCCGGCGGTGAAGGGCAGCGGATCCGGCTGGCCAGCCAGATCGGGTGCGGGCTGGTGGGTGTGTTGTACATCCTCGACGAGCCAAGCATTGGCCTGCACCAGCGCGACAACCGCCGCTTGCTCGACACCTTGGAGCAACTGCGCGACATGGGGAACACGGTGCTGGTGGTCGAGCACGACGCCGAGACGATGTTCGCAGCGGATTGGATCGTGGACCTGGGACCCGGCGCGGGGGCGCTCGGCGGCTGGGTGGTCGCTGAGGGAAGCCCACAGGCGATCATGGACAACGCGCGCTCTCTAACGGGCCGCTATCTATCGGGGGAGATTGAGGTCGTATCACCCAACGGGCGGCGGCCCGTCGAGAAAGAGTGGCTGACGATCGTAGGTGCGCGCCAGAACAACCTGCAAGGTCTGACGGTGCGATTTCCAATCGGCGTATTCACCTGCGTGACCGGGGTGAGCGGTAGCGGAAAGAGCTCACTCGTCAGCCAGACGCTGCATCCGGCCCTGGCCCAGGTGTTACAGCGCAGCCAGCGACAGCCAGGGCAGCATGAGCGCCTGGAGGGAATCGAGGCGGCCAGTGTGGACAAGGTGATCAACATCACCCAGGATCCGATTGGACGGACACCACGCTCCAATCCAGCGACCTACGTTGGTGTCTACACCCATATCCGCGAGATGTTCGCTCAGGTACCGGAAGCCAAGGCGCGAGGGTACAAGCCCGGCCGCTTCAGTTTCAACGTCAAGGGCGGCCGGTGTGAGGCCTGCCAAGGGTATGGCCGGAAAAAGATCGAAATGCACTTTCTGCCTGATGTGTGGGTGATCTGCGACCTCTGCCATGGCACGCGGTTCAACCGGGAGACACTTCAGATCTCTTTCAAAGGCAAAACCATCGCCGATGTGCTGGATATGGACGTCAACGAGGCACTGGCGCATTTTGGCAATATCCCCAAGATCAAGCGCCGGTTGCAGACCTTGGCCGACGTAGGGCTGGGCTACATCAAACTGGGGCAGAGCGCAACTACGCTCTCGGGAGGCGAAGCTCAGCGCGTCAAATTGGCCAAGGAGCTGTCGCGGGTATCAACTGGCGATACCGTCTATATCCTGGACGAGCCGACCACTGGCCTGCACTTCGCCGACATTCAGAAGCTGTTGGACGTGCTGCACCGGTTGACCGATGCAGGAAACACGGTGATTGTGATCGAACACAACTTGGATGTGATCAAGACCGCCGACTGGATCGTGGATCTAGGACCCGAAGGGGGCGAAGGGGGCGGACAGATCGTAGCCCAGGGTACGCCGGAGGCGGTAGCGCAGGTAGCGGAGAGCTATACGGGCCGGTTTCTGCAGCGGGTACTGTCGATCGCACCGCGGTTGGACCATGAACCGCAGCCGGTAGGGGCTGCCTTGGGCTGGACTGGAGGGGAGACGGCAAGATGAATGAGGAGGAGTTTGCCCAATTCCTGAAACGTGGGGGGCGATCTGAGCGAGCGCGCCAGCGCGTGCTGCGGCGTCTGGCCGAATATGAACAGTATCTTCGCCACGAGCGGTGCGTGAGCGGTCTCGAGGAGAGCAGCGCCGAGGATCTGGAGGCATTCGTCGTATGGCTGGAGCGCGAGGGCAAGACATCAGCCAATAGCCACCTGTGGGCCATCAAGTACGGCTACGAATATGTGGGCAACGAGGAACTGTATGACCTAGCCCGCATATTGCGCGAGCAACGGATCCAGAGGAAGCCGTTCGGGCTGAAGGGATTCATGGACGTCCGACCTGAGCATGTGGATCGGCTGGCCGAGCTTGGCATCCACAATGTCCAGCAGATGCTCCAGGCGGGCAGGACACCGGACGCACGACAGCAACTGGCCGGCGATACTGGCCTGCCATCGGAAACCATCAGCGAGCTGGTCAAGCTATCCGATTTGAGCCGGATCCCAGGCATCAAGGGCATCCGGGCTCGTCTGTACCACGACGCAGGTGTGGACACGGTGGAAAAGATGGCCGCCTGGAACCCACAGGAGCTGCGCGCCATGCTCGTCAAATTTGTTGAGCGGACAGGCTTCGAAGGCATTGCGCCTCTGCCAGCTGAGATCAGGTTCAGCATCAACACGGCCCAAGGGCTGGAGCCCATGGTGGAGTATTAGGCAAAATGGGAACACAGGAGGGCAGCAATGGAACCCAAGATCGTGGAGAGACCGGCGTTCATCGTGATGGGCATCCACTAGTCGATCCCTCTCACCTGTAGCTGCATCCAGCCCTGAGCAGCCATCCCGCGACTGCCGAGCACCGGGGATAGTTCACCGTCTAACCGAGGCCCACCCTCGTAGACAGCCGTTGGCCTTTGGCGAACGTGTCGGATTCTGGTATACTGGTCCCATGGATCCGAACGAGCCGACCGTTACCCTACAACTTAAGAGGCGCTGGCTCCTGTGGGTGCTCCCCGTGCTCCTGGTGCTGCACGTGATCGCCCCCTCGCGAGCATGGGTGGCCCTATTCATGACCTGTGGTGCTCTTCTCGGTCTGGCCTATCTGTGGGCGCGGCAGATGGTAGGCCAGGTGCAGCTCACCCGCGAGCAGTATTACGGCTGGGTGCACGTCGGCGATCTGTTGGAAGAACGATTCACCCTGCGGAACAAGTCGATGTTTCCTGTCCTCTGGATCGAGATCGAAGATCACTCAGATCTGCCCGGCTACAGCGCGCACACCGTGCGCAGCGTTGATGGTACCCAGACGGTACACTGGCGTACAGAGGGAATCTGCCGGCAACGTGGCTTGTTCACATTGGGCCCCTGGCAGGCTCGGCTGAGCGATCCGTTTGGCATTTTTGACATCACATTTGACTATCCTGTGTCTCGCAACATCCTGGTCTATCCACCGGTGGTGCGCTTGCCAACGTTGATCCTGCCGCGAGGGGCGGCGACGGGTACAGGACGCACCAGCCGGAGGGCATTGGAGGTCACGACCAATGCAGCCGGCATACGGGCCTATGCTCCCGGTGACAGTCTTAACCAAATTCATTGGCGTTCCACCGCCCGCCAGGACAACTTGATGGTCAAGACGTTCGATCTAGAGCCCTCTGGCGACCTCTGGATCGTACTCGACATGGATGCCAGCGTGCAGGCCGGCGAGGGGGAGGAATCGACAGAGGAGTACGGTGTCATTCTAGCGGCATCGTTGGCGGACCGCACCATCAGGGAGAATCGGGCGGTGGGTCTGGTGGCCTATGGCACACAGCCTGAGACCGCCGGGGATGAACCCGAGCCATTGCCAACGCTCGTGATGCCGCAGAAGGGCCGGGCTCACCAGTGGAGCATCCTTCAAGCCCTGGCCAGGGTCCGTGCTGGAGGCCGTTGGCCACTGATCCGCGTCCTGGCTGAGATGGATCGGAACCTAGGTCGAGGTACGACCCTGGCCGTGATCACCGCATCCTGCGATTCCGAGTGGGTGGCCGGGCTTTTGCCGCCGATGCGACGCGGTGTTGCACCCACCGTCCTGCTCCTGGACCCAGTCTCATTTGGTGGCGAGGGCAATCCAGAGGCCCTGACCCACCTTCTGGCCAACCTGGGAATTCCCAGCCACCGCATCAGCAAAGGCATGCCGTTTGAGCCTGTGATCCGGCACAAGCGTGTCGGCCGGCCCGAGTACAAGGTCTTGTACGGAACCGGACGCGTAATCCCCGTCGAGGAATGAGCATCCAATGAGCGACGCTGTGATCTGGTTGGTCCATAGGCTCCGCCCACCCCGGGGCTGGATCGCCTTTGTGCTGACCCTCGGGGCCCTGCTCAGCTTACCACTGGCGGTGATGCAAGCGGCCAAAGAGTGGCGGCCGCCCGCCGCGCTGGGTGGATTGGAGCCTGTCGCTTCCGAATTGCTGATCCTGAGCACCCTGGCCGTAATTGTGAGCCTTGTCGCCGGGCAGGGCCGGCTTGCGGAACGGGCCGGCTGGATTCTGGGTACGTTTGGGGGACTGGCACTGGCGCTTGTGCTCGCCGGCCACTTGCTCCCGCCCTGGTCGTTGATTACAGCAGACCTGCGCAGTGCTCTCCTCTGGCTTCGAGCGTGGCAAGGCCGGGTTGTTGCCTGGCCTTTCCCCTTTGCCGGGACGGTCGGGTACAGCTGGCAGCAATTGTCAGCCTTGGCTGAGCAGGTTGTCTGGGATGTGCAGAGTGTACTGCGTAGTGGCAGATTCTGGGATACCATCACTTACCACTTGTTGGGTATGTGGATCGCTTGGTTTCTGGCCTACGTGGCCGTCTGGTTCATGTACCGGCGCCAGCGCGTGCTGGTCGGCTTGCTGCCCAGCGGCATCTTGCTCTCATTGGTGGTCTTTGTCTACCGCGAGGCGGCCATATACCTGATCATCTACCTATTCTGCGCACTGTGGCTGGAAGCCATGAGCCACCTCTGGCAGCGGAAGGCGCGCTGGGAAAACAGGGGGATAGACTATCCCGATGGCCTAGGCGTGGAATTGGTGTTCACCGCAGCCCCCTGGATCATGGCCGCGATCCTGCTGGCTAGCTTCTTTCCAACCAGGGGTTTTTGGAGGGTGAGCCACGCCATTTGGGATGGGGTGGAGCAGGTATTCGGGCCGATAGAAGGTGAATACGGGAGTGGGCCGCCACAGTACGGTGGCATGCCTCAGACACACCTGTTGGGCGGCGGTCCAGAACTACTCGAGACTGTGGTGATG
>JASFOV010000276.1:0-6373 GCA_050116355.1 Anaerolineae bacterium | reverse complement strand
GCGGCTGAGGTGATGAAAGATGGCATTGCGGATTTCAAAGACGATGCGCTGGCCGGTATAGGCGGTCACGTACAAGCGCAAGAAATCGATTCCACCCTGAAGCAGCGACAGGGCCAGCAGCCCGCCGGCCGCCCACCAGACCTGTTCCGTCTGCCCCTCCAGGATGAACCGGTCGACCGCCAGGCGGATGATCCAGGGTGGGGCCAGCTCGACGGCCGTGGTCGCCAGCGCTGCCAGGATAACGCCGGCGAGAATGAGGGCGTGGGGCTGCATATAGCCCAGCAACCGGCGCAGAACGGGCCACACCGGGCCGGATGGGCCTGGTTTGCCGCCACCCGGTCCGCCTCTGCCACCGCCCGGCCCCGCTTTGCCCGAGGCTCCAGGCCCTTTTCCACCTGGGCCGCCGTCCGGCCTTGCGTGCCGCCGCGAACTGGATTCAACATTCTGATCAGGCTTGGCGATGGCACCCTGGCCAGGCCGGCCCTCTTTGGCTCTCTGTGCTTCCACCACCATCTCCGACCAAGACGCAACCAAAGCCCGGCAAGGCCTTCTGTTTGTGTCCTGATGATGCAAGGTGCTACTTGTGCTCTTTTGCCCTGCCCTCGCAAAGAAACTCTGCTACGTCCCCGTGGCACTCGCGGATCTGCTCCGGCGTACATTCCTGCGGATCGCGCTGCTCCTCTCGGTGACAGTAGCCCTCTCTCGAATCAAAATAGCACATGCTCCTCACCTTCTGCCTCTACCAGCTGTCCCTTTTGCGTGGATGACGAAATCCTCGCCGAGCTGTTCACGCACCAGCTCCTGATAGGCGGCCAGGCGCTCCGAGTCGAGGAAATAGTGGAGGCGATAGCCGCGCCGCTCGGCGTGCACCAGGCCCAGGTCTTTGAGCACGCGCAGGTGTTGGGATACGGCCGAAGCTGTGACCCCCAGCTCGCGCGCCAGCCGGCTGACGCACATGGCGCGCCCCGGCTCCTGTTGAGCCAGGAGGCCAACCAGTCCCAACCGCGTCTCGTCCCCAAGGGCTTTGAAAAAGCGGGCCAGTTCTCGCATGTCATCCAATATGATTAAGTGTCTGCTTAAAGACTAAGGTAATTCTAGCCGAGCTTGATTGTCTTGTCAAGTTACTGGAGGCAGGCGTCAGGCCAAAATCACGTCCTTGACAATGATTAGCACCGCTACACCCAGCAGCACCCAGCCAAAGACCTGCTTGACCGCCCGTGACTTCATGCGGCCGGCCATCAGCCTCGATCCAAGCTGGCTTCCCAACAGCACTGCCGCCATGCTGGCGATCCACACCCCCCACTGGGGCTGGGCCGCCGTCGCCAGGTGGGAGATGAAACTCGACGTACCGGAGCAGGTGACGACAAAGGCGGAGGTGGCGGCCGCGTTCCTGGCCTCCAGCCCGGCGATGTACAGCAGCGGCACGACGAAGGAGCCGCCGCCGCGCCCGATCAGCCCGGCCACCGTCCCCAGCCCGCTGCCGGCGGTCAGGCCCAGCGCGACGCGCCCCCTGGGCGATAGGTCGCCGCGTTTGGGTTTCCAGCCGGAGAGCATCAGCGCCGCCGCCGAAGCAGTGAACAAGGCAAAGAAGACCAACAGTGGCTTGACCGGTAGTTGCACGTTGAGCCACACCCCCAGCGGGGCAAAGGCGATCATGGCCACGGCGAAGGGGATAGCCACCGGCCAGACGATCAGCTTCTTGCGGGCGTAGGTGAAGGCTGCCGAGCTGCTGTTGACCACGTTGAGCAACATGCCCAGTGGCACGGCCTCAGTTTTGAAATCCAGGCCCATCCAGTACAGGATGGGGATATAGAGTTGCGATCCGCCCATGCCCAGCATGGAAAAGACAGAGGCAATGGCGAAAAAGAGGGGCGGGATCAGAAAGAAACTGTTCATCTTGATGGCCTCTTTGCCTGGCCCAGACCTCCGAAGTTTTCAAAGCTTCGGAAGTCTGGCCGTGCTCTCTACTTTTTCGCCCGTTTGTAGACCTTGCCGGGCTTGAGCTCGGCGGTCAGGTCGGGGTAGCGAGCATCCAGGATGCGGACCTTGTCCAACCCTTTCAGCTGCAGGTAGGCCCAGGCCACCACGGCCCGCGTCGCCGATGAGCAGAAGGTCGCCACCAGGCGGTCGGTGGGCACCTCTTGCCAGCGGTCTGGCAGTTCGTTGATGGGGATGTGCAGGGCAAAGGGGAGGGCCAAATAGCCCGCCTCCTCCTGCGAGCGCAGGTCCAACAACACCGCACCCTCACTTGCCTGCCGCTCAAAGAACTGAGCAGGCATGACTTTGTGCTGCGCCGTGCCCCAGAAACTCAGGTCCAGCCCGGCAAGCCACTCGTCCAATGCTTTGCTTTCCATATCCGCGTCCCTCCCTATGTGGCGTGGAAGTCTACCCCAACCCGGCGCAGGGGATGCACAGCACCCGTCCCTCCTGCACCCGCGCGTTGCGCTCGACCACCATCTCGCCGCACTCCTCACAGACCACCGACTCGAACGTGTGGGGTGCAGCTTCATAGGTATAGTCGAACACGTCGCCTACCTTGAACAGTTGATTGGCTGGGGCGTTCATGACCCGCGCCACGAGCGGCTCGGCAATCTCGGCTGGGACCTGGGTCGGCGGCACGCCGGACTTGCGCAGGGCCATGAACTCGGTGCGCTTGTTGGCCTCCATCGCCTCGGCCAGGGGCACAACGCGCACCGCTTTGCCCTGCTTGCGGTCGATTAGGGTCAGGCCCCACTTGCCATAGTGCAGCTTCTTGATGTTGCCCTTGCCAAACGTGCAGCCCGTCGCCACCTGGACGCCGTCGGCAAAGCAGGTAGCGCAATGCGCCTCGTCGATCTCGACCAGGGCCACCAGCTCGCCTGCGCCAGCGCGCTGTTCCACACCCAGTGCTTCCATGGCCGCCAGGCTGACGCGCAGACCCATCGGCATAGCCGGGCACCTATGCCCATGAAACCACAATCCTTTTTCCAGCAACTCTTCTTTGTTCATTTCCTAATTGATTCCCTTCTTTGAATATTCATAAACTTGAATGTAATATACACCCGGATCATTCCTCTGTCAAAGATCGTATGGGTGATGGTCATGCTAGTAGGTGACAGGGGATGTCTATCGGCTGCTATTCGGTGACACTCAACCCTGTCAGCCACCCCTTGGCGCGTCCGTGGATCTGGTCTCGTACCTCACGAAACCTGGCCACAGTCTCCCCCTCTGAGCCGATGAAGGCGGCCGGATCCTCGAACCCCCAGTGCAGCCGTTGGCCCATGCCGGGAAAAACGATGGGACACTTCTCTTCGGCGTCGGCGCAAACCGTGATCATGTAGTCAAAGTGTACCTTGCCCATGTACTCGGCCATAGACTTGGAGGTTTGCCCATCGAGGGGAAGGCCAACCTCTTCCATGACCCGCACGGTGTAGGAGTTGATATCCTTGGGCTCCAGCCCGGCACTGTAGGCCTCGAACCGGTCGTCGCCATACTTACGGAGAAATGCCTCCGCCATTTGGCTACGGGCTGAATTGCCTGTACACAGCAACAGAACTTTCGTCTTTCGCATGCGTGCCTGCTTGAATTCTCTCTATCACACCAATCTACAGCTCGCTTTCACTCTATTCCTTCTCTGGCCGGACTCTGCATTGGCGGACAAGCCTCGGCCTTTGCTTCCACTACTCAGCAGGAGCTGATCTCAGCTCGCCACCGAAGTAGCGTCTCTGGAAGAAGTAGGCCACACTCACCAGGCCGATCATGACTGGCACCTCGACCAGCGGGCCAATGACGGCGGCAAAAGCCTGCCCGGAATTGATACCAAAGACGGCCACGGCCACGGCAATGGCCAGCTCAAAGTTGTTGCTCGCCGCGGTAAAGGCGATGGTTGTCGTTTTGGAATAATCAGCGCCCGCCCGTCGGCCCATCCAAAAACTGACCAGGAACATTAGCACAAAGTAGATGAGCAGCGGAATGGCAATCCGTACCACGTCCAGCGGGATCTGGACGATCAGGTCGCCCTTCAGGCTGAACATGACGACGATCGTGAACAGCAAGGCGACGAGGGTCAGCGGACTGAGGCGGGGAATGAACTTGGTGTCGTACCACTCCCGGCCCTTGGCCTGCAGAAGGACGAAGCGGGTGGCAAAGCCGGCGATCATGGGGATGCCCAGGTAGATGAAGACACTTTGGGCGATCTCACCGATGCTGACCTGGACAACACTGCCTTCCAATCCCAACAGGGGCGGCAGAAGGGTGATAAAGAACCAGGCGTAGACGCTGTAGAACAGCACCTGGAAGACGCTGTTGAAGGCCACCAGACCGGCAGCGTACTCCCTGTCTCCCTTGGCCAGATCGTTCCAGACGATGACCATGGCGATGCAGCGGGCCAGGCCGATCATAATCAGCCCGATCATGTATTCCGGGTAGTTGCGCAGAAAGACAATGGCCAGGACAAACATGAGCACCGGGCCGACAACCCAGTTCTGAATCAATGACAGGCCCAAAACGCGAACGTTGCGGAAGGCTTTGCCCAACTCCTCGTACCGCACCTTGGCAAAGGGTGGATACATCATCAAGATCAGGCCGATGGCGATGGGCACGTTGGTTGTATCGACCTGGAAGTGGTTGATAAAACCCTCGACGCCCGGCACAAAGTAGCCCAAGCCCACGCCGATGCCCATGGCCAGAAAGATCCACAGAGTCAAGTACCGGTCCAACAGTGATAGCCGGTTGGCTAAACTGCCGCTCCGGATTCTATGGCTGCTCGCACGATCTGACATTGGATTCCACCTCCACACCAGCTAGATAATTCAATACATATTGAAGTAACTTGGCAAAAGAACTACTCCCGAGATACCAGAATACCTTTCACACTTACGATAGCAGTCTGTGGACCACACGTCTGCCGTCGGGGCTTGATCCGCGACGGATCGAAGAACAGCCCAAAGCTGCAAATTAGTTCATCCAAGACCTCACGATTCAGGGAGTAGTAGACCCACCGGGCATCGTCCGGATCCCGTTCCACGTCGACCAAGCCTGCCTCGCGCAGGACGCGCAGGTGGTGAGAGATGAGGTTGGGCGCCATGTCCAGCGCGTCACCCAACTCGCAGTTGCACTGGACGCCCTCCATGATCATGTGTAGGATGCGCAGGCGCTTGGGTTCGGCCAGCACTTTGAGTTGGTCGGCGAGAGCCAGCAGGTCTGTGGGCGGATGGTCGATACCGCTAATCGCCAAGAATCCCTCCTTCAATAGTTCAATCGTAGTTGAAGTATATCATGTTCCGCGGAGAAGTCAAGTCCTGCGATCTTGGATGCAATGTCTATCTTTCTGCATTAATCACCGGAGGTTGGGTTGCCGGTCAAAGTGGCACGGCCCATGGAATGGACCAAGGTGTTGGCGTACTGACCCCAGAGAGGGAGTCTCTCCCTCTCTGGGCGAGGTCTATCCGATGGCAAGATGAGCGATTCAGATAGGGTGGTCCCGACCAAGGAAGCGACACCGGAATCATGGTCAGACGGGCATTGTCCAGCGTCAATCCCTCCTTGTGGTACACTGCTCTGTCCTCCTGCCGTTCGAGGCCATTGCGGTCATAGGTCGCGCCCTGAGTAATCATCGACTGGAGAACGGCCGCTGCGAGACCAATCATCCCGAGTCCCATGCTCACTCCGCTAGGTCGGCTAGCTCCTCCATCCCCAGAGGTCCAGCATCACATAGATGAATATAGGCACTCCCCGACCACGAGCGGCAGGGCGCCCTCAAAGACCATGCTGGGCAGCACAAAGAGCAGGTAGGTAGGCACGCAGAGGCCGTCTGCAAGCTTTTTCGTTTGGCCCAAGTTGACATTTGATGATTTTTATAGTACAATCCATGTTATAGATTGATTGTCAGACTCATCGCAGCACAATTCCAGTGTTGAAAGTCGGCGCAGGTTCTTTGCTACACGCGAGTCACGGCGTCTGACCGGCGACAGCCGGCTCGGTTGTGATTTCTGGAGGTAGTGTCCAAATGAGTGTCCTGTGCATGGGATGATCGCACTTCCGCCCAGTTGGCAAAGCACGTGCTGGCCAACGGGGAGCGCCAAGAACCATATGCAATGTGGTGAGTACAAGGCAGAGTGCCCGGATCGCCCACTGATCCGGGAGATGGTTGGCAAGAACGCCAGGTTTTTCGAGAGCTTGAGGTCATAGGAAACGCCGAACGAGGTTGACATCGACGAGGGCGGAAACAAGATGCCCCCGGGAAACGAGGAGTCTAAGCATGGCTACGATATCCCTGAATGTGAACGGGCAAGCGCACATCGTCGAGGTCAGCCCCGACACGCCCCTGCTCTGGGTGTTGCGCGACAACCTGGGCCTGACCGGGACCAAGTACGGCTGCGGTATTGGCGCGTGT
>JASFOV010000275.1:0-6401 GCA_050116355.1 Anaerolineae bacterium | reverse complement strand
ATCGGGTGTGGCGCTGCCAAACAGGACGGTGGCGCCGGTCAAGCGGCCCAAAGCCCGGGCTACATCACGGGCCTGGTACGCGGGCAAGGGGATCGGTTCCGTCTGCTTGTAGGAATCGTCGTGAGCTTCGTCGAGCACGATCAATCCCAGGCGCGAGACCGGAGCAAGGAGGGCCGAACGAGGGCCAATCACCACATCGGCCTCGCCGCGACGCACACAATCCCAAACGGCATATCGCTGGCCCATACTGAGCTGGCTATGGATCACGGCCACACGGCTTGGAAAGCGAGTCTCGAAACGACGGACGGTCTGGGCAGTGAGGCTGATCTCCGGCACCAGCACGATGGCCCGCCGACCAGCCGCGAGCGTGGCTTCCAACGCGCGCAAGTAGATCTCGGTCTTGCCCGATCCAGTAACGCCGTGGAGCAGGGCGACAAACCCGGCCCCTGGCAGCCCATCGCGCGCCATTCCGCTCTCAATGCGCTGCCAGACCGCCCTCTGGTCGGGGGTCAAGATCGGGGGCGCCTGAGGCGCATCGATTTGCGGCCGATCATACTCCTCCGCGTGGAGGCTGACCAATCCTCGTCCAGCCAAGTTGCGGAGGTTGTCCAGTCCGGCGCCAGTCTCGGCATAGATGCCACCCACCCACACACGACCGGTGGTGCCCCGCAGAGCCTGAAGAATGGCCCGCTCCACTTCCGCACCGCGCAGCTCAATCACCCGGTCCAACACCTCGTCAGGCGGCAGCGTGAGCAGCACCACGGGCTCCTGCTGGATGCGTTGTACCCAGCCCTTTTTCTCCAACGCCGCGATGACGGCAGTCGAAGCGTCAGTCGCAGCTTGAATGTGACGCAAGTCCTGGGGGCCGCCCTCCGCCAGCAGGGTACGCAGCACAGCCGACTGTTTGGGCGCCCGATCGAGATCGGCGCCGGTCGCACCGGGCAACGCCACAACCAAGGTCCGGCGTGGGGTGATCTCGACCCACCCCTTGGTGACCAAGGCCCGGACGGGGCTCTCGGTACAGCCGGCCAACGCACACAATTCCGGCAAGGTCAAGGGGGCGTCGCCGCGACGGGCCAAGATCAAGAGGACGTCCGCCTGCTTGGACGAATGGCCCAGATGGGGCAAGGCGGCATCAATGGCATTATCGTCAGCCAGCAGTCGCACGAACTGGATACGGGGCGGCGCAGGCTGGGGTGGGACGAGGGCGTAGCGCGTATCGAGTAGTCCCTTCTCAACGAGGGTGTTGACAACCGCTTCAGGATCATCATCCCGGATATGGCCCAATAGAGTGCTCAGGGGCACCCGCCCGCCACGCCGTCGCAGCAGGCGTAGGGCAGCAGTCTCCTGAGGCGCCAGCTCGCTGGCGTCTGCCTGGCCCGTCTTGTCCGCCGGCTGGGTGGCAACGACGAATGTCCGCTCCTCGAGGCCAGGCGGCAGCATCATCCGCATAGCCTGGCTCAGCGGTTCCAGATACTCGTCCGCGATCCAACGCGCCAGCTTGATCTGAACCGGCGTTGCGACAGGCATCAGATCAAGGATCTCGGCCACATCGCGAATGACCAGTCCAGGATCCAGATCCGGCGGCGGTTCAGCGGTCAGGGCCGCGATCACGCCCAGTGCCGTGCTGGGGCCCAGAGGGACCTGGACCAACTGCCCGACCATGGCCATGTCGCGCAACGCGTCGGGCAAACGGTAGGTATAAGTAGCCTGGCGCGACGTATCGGCCCGCAGCGGTTCGGATCCGGCAGGCGGTTGGCGGTGCGTGGGACGATTTACGATGATCTCGGCATACATCCAGAACCCAGGACTCGACGGATCGGTTGGCTGCTCATACGGCCTTGTAGATCGCCGCCGACATGTAGCCGACGGTGTATTGACCCGGCCCGCGCTGACCTGTCACATCACCTGAATTGGTGTGATCCAGCACCCGAGCCGAGTCGGCACCTAGGTCCTGCGCAGCGTGCATCACCGTCAAGATCGGCATCCGGCCGCACACAGTGCAGCCGGGGGCAGACAGTAACGATGTGAGCCGCTGGAGGTCATAGGCGGCCACAGCATCTACCACCGGCGCATCCCGGCGCACCACCTCTTGGTAGTTCTCGATGTGGTGCAAATCAGAACTGGCCACCAGGAGAACCTGCTGGGAGCCGGTGGCGCGATGGCGGATCACGGTGACCAATGCCTGGGCCAACTCGCGGGCGACAGCCGGGTCATCGGCGCCGAACATGATGGGCACAAGACGAAACTGCTCCAACTGGCGTTGGAGAAAGGGCAGCTGGATCTCCAACGAGTGCTCCCGGTCGCCGCGGACCTGGCGCAGGGTGATCTCATTCTCCAGGTCCGAGATGAAGGCTCGATCGAGGGACACCTGGCCCAGCGGCGTCTGGTAGGCATCCTCGGCGCTCACAGCAAATTCGCCCACCCATTCACGGTGACTCGGGCCCAGGATGACAACCGTTTCCATCGACCGCCCCTGGAGCTGGTGGTAGGCGCACGCGGCTGTCCGCCCGGAATAGGTATAGCCGGCATGAGGGCTGATCAGGCCATAGAGCTGCCCCTCGAGCAGCGGCTGGTCCGCCTGAGCCAGATAACGATCGACGGTGTGGCGCAACTCTCGCTCGCTGCCAGGATACCAAGTCCCGGCGATTACGGAATGGCGGACCCTCTGGGGTTCAGACTGTGTCATTTCTCACCTCCCGGTGTTCAAGGCAACCGATCTAGGAGGCAACTCCTCCCATGACCAAAAAGGCAGGTGTCTACAGTATAGCACAGAATGCGCGCGAGGGAAATGGTTGTCGAGCCAGCCGCGATCGAGTCTGCTCTCCGGTGGAGGATCACCAGGCTCCAGTGGTGAGCGCCAGCTAGCGGGTGAGTCCCCGTAGCTCATCCAAGTAGGGTTGCACTTCGTCAACGGCTCCAGGATTGAGATCCAGATAGGCCTCAAAGTGAGGTAGCGCCTCTCGATACTGTCCCAATTCGATATAGGTGATGCCCAGATTCCAGTGGGACGAGGAGTCTTCCGGCTCTAACGCTAGGGCCTTCTCGTAGGCCGCAGCGGCCAGGCGCGGTTGTTCTAAATAGTTGCGGGCTAAGCCCAAGTTGAAATAGAGGGAGGCGTCTGCGCTGGAGGGATCCTGCTGCAGCGCCTGTTCCAGGGCGGCGGCAGCCTCTGCCCAATCCTCGCGCTCCAGGGCCTGCTGGGCCCGCAACCGGTGGGCTTGGGGGCTGTTGCGCTGGACCTCGGTGACAGTGACGGTGCCCCCCACCAGGAGGAGGATAGCCACCACCAGGACAGCGCCGATCCAGCGTCGATCGCTGCTATCGACCAGCTGCAGATGCTGGACATCCACCTGGTAGCGAGGCGCCAGGACCCAGCCCAATGCCAAGCCGCTCAGCAATCCACCCAGATGGCCCATATTGTCAATGCCGGGCTGGGTGAACCCGAGGAAAAGGTTGACCACCAGCAAGAAGGCGATATTGGCCAGGCGCGATCGCCCCCAAGCACCCAGCCGGCGACGGTGAAGGGCAAAGAAGGCAGCCAAGGCGCCGATCAGGCCAAAGATGGCGCCCGAAGCACCAGCTGAGAGGCTGGTACTAAAGGCATAGCTGGCCAGGCTGCCAAAGAGCCCGGACAGCAAATAGATGACCAGGAACCGGCCGGCTCCCAGCAACCGCTCCGCCTCGGTGCCGATCACCACCAGCGCGTAGCCATTGAAAGCCAAATGCACGATGCCGATGTGCAGGAACATGGCGGTGAATAGGCGCCAGTACTCGCCGGCAGCGATCAAGGGGTTCACCTTGGCCCCGAAACGGACCAGGACTTGCGTGTTGGTCGAGCCCCCGGCCAGCGTCTCCAACGCAAACATGACCACGATGGCGGCGAGCAGGATCCAGGTCACCACCGGTTTGTGCAACGGCAGCGACAGCGAAACCGTACGTGGTTGCGGCGTGAGTGACTCGTTCACAGCCGGATCCTCCGCGGTTGGGACCGACAATGCTCGGCGCGGATGATGGCCCGTACATCGTCCACCGCATCATCCAGCGCATCGCGGGCATTGACCACCACATAGTCGAAATCCGGAATGCGAGCCAGCTCCTCACGGGCGGTCTGGAGGCGGCGCTGCAAGGCGTCTTCCGGCTCGGTGCGTCGCATGCGCAAGCGGGCGACGAGCTCGGTCTCTGACTCGCAGGTCAAAAAGACGGTGATGGCCTCGGGGATCAGTCCTTTGACCGTGTCCGCGCCCTGGACATCCACGCGCATGACCACATCCTGCCCCGAACCGAGCGCCTGGCTCACATGGGCGCGGGGAATCCCCTTGTGCTGGCCATAGACCACGGCGTGTTCCAAAAATTGACCGTGGGCCATCATCCGCTCAAACTCCTGGGTGGAGTAAAAGTAGTAATCCCGGCCGTGAACCTCGTCCGGGCGTGGTTCGCGATCGGTGGCCGTGATCACAAAGTGAAAGGGCAGGCCGCGCTCTTTCATCCGCTGGACAACCGAATCCTTGCCCGCTCCCGACGGGCCTGAGATGACAATGAGCAACGGTTGCTGCTCACGGTGGAATAGATCTACTGTGTTGGCTGTATCTACCATTTCCTCCACCCTGCTATCGATGAAACTTTGCTCAAAGGCCGCTTTGCAGTATAATTCGGGTCACATAGAACAAAGGTTGGCCAGTCTCGTCTCCGGATGGGATGCTCCCTCATCGGGGCGAGCCTGGCCTGGAAACCCAGGCTCGAGGTGTTGACGTATGCCAATTTACGAATACCGTTGTCACGATTGCCGCCGCAGGGTCAGTCTGTTCTTCCGCTCGTTCTCGGAGGTCGAGGAAGAGCCGGCCTGCCCACGCTGTGGGAGCACCAACCTTTCGCGCCTCATTTCGCGGGTGGCCACCATCCGCTCTGAGGAAAGCCGCCTGGATGACTTGGCCGATCCGTCGATGCTGGACGGTCTGGATGAGGACGATCCCAAGAGCATTGCCAAGTGGATGCGCAAGATGAGCGCCGAGACGGGAGAAGAGATGCCTGGCGAATTCGATGAGGTCATCGACCGCCTGGAATCAGGGCAAAGCCCGGAGCAGATCGAAGAATCGATGCCCGATCTGGCCGAAGACCTTGGCGGCGGGATGGACGGTCTGATGTAGCGGCTAAAACTGCTCAAACTGGCTGACATCCAGCACAAAAACGGTCGCCCCCCCGACCTGGACATCGACCGGCGTGGGCAAGTACATCTCACCGGGCTCCATCACCGGTGGGAGCGGGTTGACGTACTGGCGCCTGGTCTGGCAGTTCTCATGGATCAGCTCCAGCACATGGGGCACATTCTCGTCCTCGGTGCCAACAAAGATCGTGGCATTGCCCTGCCGCAGGAACCCTCCTGTCGTACTGATAGTCGTGGCTCGATATCCAGCGTGGGTCAAAGCATCCACCAACCGCCCAGCGTCATCGCTTTGGACGATGCTCATCACCAACTTCATTCTGTCAGTCCCTTCATTTGCCAATTGGCGCCGCGACGTGGCATGGTACGCTCCCGCCCCACCTACCGTCTCTGCTCTCTGTCCAGCCCGGCGTCGATCCGTTCCAGAATCACGTCACGCACGGTCGATTGCACCGCCTCCAGGGAACGCGTAGCGTCAACGACCCGCCAGCGGTCCGGGCCGGCGGCGGCCATGGCCAGATACCCTGCATGCACGCGGTGGTGGTAGGCTATCTCTTTCTGCTCCATCCGGTTCCAGGCATCCCCACTGCCGCCCGCTTTGCGCCGCAGGCCCAGCTCGACAGGCAGATCGAGATAGAGCACCAGGTCCGGCGCAAGCCCGCCGGTAGCAAACGTGCTGATGGTGCTCATCACCTCCAAATCCAGCCGGTGCCCATAGCCTTGGTAGGCCAAACTCGAGTCGGCATAGCGATCACACAAGACGATACCACCCCGGTCCAGGTGCGGGCGGATGACTTGAGAGACGTGCTGCGCCCGCCCGGCGGAGAAAAGGAGGAACTCGGTCTGCGGCGTCATTTCCACGTGCTTGGGATCGAGCAAGATGGCTCGCACCCGATCGCCAATGGGTGTGCCGCCCGGTTCGCGCGTGGTAAGCACGTCGTAGCCCCGCTCCTTGAGAAAAGCCGACAGGCGGCGGAGCTGCGTTGACTTGCCACAACCCTCCGGCCCTTCAAAGGTGACGAACAGACTCACTCCAGGCGCTCCTTGTGCCAAGTTGCGACCATGGTATCATAGATCATGCGCCTTGGCAAGTAGGTTTGGTCGATACCCCCAAGACTTCACGCACCATACACGGCCCAAGGGCTAGGCCGTGTTGACATTTGGTAGTTTCACGCCTGAGACGAGCGAACGAACCAGCACTTCCTACGCTGCAGACTGTTGAAATGTCAACACTACCTAG
>JASFOV010000274.1:0-6413 GCA_050116355.1 Anaerolineae bacterium | reverse complement strand
CCCCCCCCGTGAGTTGCTTCATCATCCGCTGCATTTGGCGGAACTGGGACAGCAGGTCGTTGACTTCCATCACGGTGGTGCCCGAGCCGCGGGCGATCCGGCGCTTGCGGCTGCCGTTGATAATGCGCGGGTTGCGTCGCTCTTCGGGCGTCATCGAGTTGATAATCGCCTCGATCAACTTCAGTTGTTGGTCGGTGACGTCCGGCGCTAGCCCCTTGGTGAGCTGTGACATCCCCGGGAGCATGTCCAGCAATTGGCTCATGGGGCCCATCTGTTTGAGCTGTTGCAGTTGATCTCGAAAGTCCTCCAGATCGAATTCGCCCTTGACCAGCTTCTGGCCTACCTTGAGGGCCTTTTCTTCGTCCATGACCTCTTGGGCCTTTTCGATGGCGGTCAGGACGTCGCCCATACCCAGGATGCGGCTGGCCAGGCGGTCGGGATGGAACACTTCCAAGGCGTCGGTCTTTTCGCCCACACCCAGGTACTTGATGGGGACACCGGTCACGGAGCGTACCGAGATGGCCGCGCCGCCGCGGGCGTCGCCGTCCACTTTGGTCAGGATCAGGCCGGTGATGCCTACCCGCTCGTTGAAATCCTCGGCCACCCGCACCGCATCCTGTCCCGTCATGGCATCCACTACCAGGAGTACTTCCTGGGGATTGGCCTTGGCGCGAACTTGTTCCAGCTCCTTCATCATCTGGTCGTCGATGTGCAGCCGACCTGCCGTGTCGAGGAGGACGACGCTGTAGGCCGCCTCGCGAGCGCGCTTGACGGCATTGGCGCAGATCTTGGGCGGGCTGACTTTGTCTCCCTCGCTGTGGACCGGGATGTCGAGCTGTTTTCCCAGAACTTCGAGCTGGGTGATGGCGGCGGGACGGTAGGTATCGGCTGCGACCAGCAGTGGTCGCTGCCCGCTCTTGCGTAAGGACACTGCCAGCTTGGCGGCGGTCGTCGTCTTGCCCGAGCCCTGGAGGCCGATGAGCATGATCACATGCGGCGAGGGCCCCGACAGATCGAGGCGTTCCGCCTCGCCCAAGGTGGCGATCAATTCCTCGTTTACGATCTTGATCACCTGTTGGGCGGGGGACAGGCTCTTCATGACCTCGACGCCGACGGCCCGCTCACGCACGCGGTTGACAAAGTCCTTCACGACTTTGAAGTTCACGTCCGCTTCCAGCAATGCCAATCGGACCTGGCGCAGAGCGGCATCCACGTCGGCTTCGGTCAACTTCCCCCGGTTGGAGAGCTGGCTGAATACGTCTTGTAATTTGTCTGACAGATTCTCAAACACAGATAATCCTTGTTTCCACTAGACCAAGCACAAAGTGCCGAGCCTATATTCTATGTCAGAAGACTGATTTCGTCAAGCTGGCGCGTGTTTGTCGCTATGGTCATGATGATTTTTCTTGTGTGTGTCTGTACCCCTGTCCGGTGCGGACCGCCGTGAACCTGCCCGTGGCCCCACGGTTGTTACGTACTTCCTTGACGGGCGACGATTCGCCTCGATTGAGGAAGGAGCACGCCCTCGTGCGAGTGTTTGGTCGCACCTGGGAGTGCTCCCTCCTCAACTTTGCTACAGTACCCGTGGCCCGCAGGCCGTTGACACTCGCCTCAAAGTGGGGTAGAATAGCGAGCGCTACCAAAATGGACCAAGGGATGGATACGATGAAGGCCATGATTTTGCAGGAAGCCCGGCCCGTCGAGGAGGATCCTCTATCGGCGGTCGATCTCCCGGTGCCAGAACCTGAGGAAGGCCAGATCCGGTTGCGGATTCGGGCCTGTGGCGTCTGCCACACGGACCTCCACCTGGTGGAAGGGGAGATTGCGCTGCCCAAGCTGCCGGTGGTGCCCGGTCACCAGGTTGTCGCCGAGGTGGATGCGCTCGGTCCCGGGGTGAGCCAGTTCTCGCCAGGCGATCGGGTTGGTGTTCCGTGGTTGTACTCGACCTGTGGCAAATGCGATTACTGCCAGCGGGGCCTGGAGAACCTGTGCGACGAGGCGCGATTCACCGGCCAGCACGTGGACGGCGGCTTTGCCGAGTTCATGGTGGTGCCTGCCGCGTTCGCCTATCCGATTCCGGATGGCTTCCCTGACGAGCAGGCGGCCCCGCTGCTGTGTGCGGGTATCATCGGCTACCGGTCGCTGCGCTTGAGCGAGATCCAGCCCGGTGGGCGCTTGGGACTATATGGGTTCGGCGCTTCGGCGCACGTGACGATCCAGGTGGCGCGCCATTGGGACTGCGAGGTCTATGTGTTCACCCGTAGCGCCGAGCACCAGCGCCACGCCTTGGACCTGGGGGCGGTCTGGGTTGGCCAGGCCCAGGACACGCCGCCGGCAGAACTGGATAGCGCGATTACGTTCGCCCCCGTTGGCTGGCTGGTGCCCGAGGTGCTGCGAGTGCTGCGCAAAGGGGGGACCCTGGCCATCAACGCCATCCACATGAGCCCCATCCCCGAGCTCCCCTATTCGCTCCTGTATGGTGAGCGGACTGTGCGCAGTGTGGCCAACTCGACACGGCAGGATGCCACTGAGTTGCTCCAACTGGCGGCCGAGATTCCCATCCATACCGACATAGAACGCTACCCGTTGGCTGAGGCTAACGGGGTCCTACAGCGGCTCAAGCGAGCCGAGGTGCAGGGCGCGGCCGTGTTGGAGATCGCATGATCCAGCGGGCGCAACCAATTCCCTGAACGTCTTGAACCACGTGCGAAGGATTGTTGATTGATGAGACAGCGTATTGTTCTTGCTTTTGGCATACTCACCCTCACGGCTCTGGTTTTGCTGGGTTGTTCTATCGGCGCGCAGCAGGAATCGCGCATCACGGCCACACCAACCAAGACGCAGCGCCCGCTGTTTACAGCCACCCTGACGCTGACGGCCTCTCCGGTTCCGTCCGAGACCCCGGTTAGTCCAACGGACGTGCCGCCTACTCATACGCCGCAACCGCCCACGGCTACGGCGGTCCCACCAACGGACACCGCCCCCGCACCGACGGCACCGCCGCCGACCGATACCGCCATCCCACCGACGGAGGTGCCGGCGACCATTACGCCGGCGCCGCCGACCAACACACCGCGGCCACAACCGACCAACACGCCAGCACCGCCGACCAACACGCCCCGGCCGCAGGTCGATTTCGTCGTCAAAGAGATCTATGCCTTTGAGGATGGCAGCCTAGGCCCGACCGGGCTGCACAACATCTATGTCACGGTCGTCGACGCGGGCGGGACACTGTTGGATGGGATCGTCGTCGAAGAGGTCAATAACTCGCCGCCGGAGCGGGTGGTGACGGGCAACAAGGGGCCGGGCAAGACCGAATACACGATGTGGGCCGGCGACTACAAGATGCGGGTGGTCGGTGACAATGGTGGTGCGACCTACAACAGTGAGACAACCCACGTGATGTCCATTGTGTTCGGGCACGCGGTGTGGGACGATCTGATCCGGGGCGGCATCTGCGAGAGTGCAGCCGCCTGCGAGGCTTTGGGACCGATGCACTTTAGCTACAACCTGACCTTCCAGCGGACGTGGTAGCCGCGGTAGGCAAAGGACTGTGGGCATGGCGGTGACGCAGCATTCTGGGGGCGACCCGGAACAAAGGAGCGCAGGCGCGGCGCTCGATCTGTCGAGGTTCCATCTTCGTCCAGGGCGACCGGCCGATCGACCGGCCATGGAGCGCGTCTGCGCTCGCACTTGGGAGTGGGGCGATTACATCCCGGAGGTGTGGGAGGAGTGGTTGGCCGATGAGGGGGGCTTGGTCCTGGTCGGAGAATGGGCGGGCCAGGTTGTGGCTCTGAACAAGATCACGTTCTACCCGGACGGGCAAGTGTGGCTGGAAGGGATGCGCGTCGACCCGGACTACCGCCGGCGGGGCATTGCCGGGCGCTTTTTGGAGTACAGCCTCGACTATGCGCGCCGGCGTGGCGCGCGCGTGGTGCGGCTGGGCACCAGCAGCACCAATCAGGCGGTGCACGCCATCGTCGCCCGGAACGGCATGGAGCGCGTCGGGATGTATGTGCTCCGCAGCGCCAGCGCCCAGCCGGATGGGCCGTTGCCGGTTGAGCTTGGAACCGACCGCGCGGCCGAGGTCGAGGGGGTGTTGTTGGCTGGCCCGGTGCTCGATCATAACCGCGGGCTCTACAGCGTGGATTGGGCCTGGCAGGAGTTGTCGGGCCCGCGCCTGGGCGAGTTGTTGGGTGCGGGGCAGCTGGTGGGCTGGCAGGACGCGGACGGGGAGCTGGCGGCGGTGGCCCTGGTGGCTCTCGATGCCGAGGACAAGCGATTGTGGATCGGTCTCGTCGATGGCCTGCCCGAGGCGGTGGGCAAGCTAGCCCGCACCATTCGCGGCTATGCTACTGGTGTTGGGGCGGACGAGGCGGCCATCATGCTGCCCGACCTGCCCTGGTTGCTCGAAACTTTCGAAGCGGCGGGCTATCGCGTTGGCAGGTGGGAGGGCCAATTGTGGATCTTTGAGCGCTGGCTGGCTGGAACGGAACGGGAGAAGGCGGCATGACGGTCCAGCGCACGCGATCCGGGTGGCTAGGCTGGATCGTAGCCGGGTTGGTGGTGCTTGTCGTTGGGCTGGTTATCCTGGCCCTAACCCGCCCGCTGTGGTCCGCGTTCTTGTTCAGTGTCACCGGCGAGGAGACGGTGCCCGCCCAGATCCGGGGCGGGCTGGAGTGGCTGGGCAACGTGACCCGGCCCCGGCCCGAGACGGAGGATTACGTACCGGTGGCCCACGCGGGCGTCAACCCCTTTGGGGTCAATACCTTCTTAGAGCAAGAGGTCGAGCCCGAGAAACGCGAGCGAGCCATCGAGATGATCGCGGACGCCGGGTTCCACTGGATCCGCCAGGAGTTCCCCTGGGAGGATATCGAGATCTCAGCCAAGGGCGACTATTGGGACCACAAGTGGGACAAGGACGCCTGGGAAAAGTATGACCATATCGTCGATCTAGCCGAGGCGTATGATGTGCAGATCATCGCCCGCTTGAGCAACCCACCGACCTGGAGCCGGGCGCAGGGCGACGCGGCAGGCTCGCTCGGTCCGCCGGACAACTTGGACGATTACGGTGATTTTGTAGAGACCATGGTGCGCCGCTACCAGGGCCGGATTCATCACTACCAGATCTGGAACGAGCCCAATATCTATCCTGAGTGGGGCGAGCGGCCAGTCAGTCCTGAAGAGTATACTGAATTGCTCAAGGTGGGCTATGCGCGGGTCAAGGAGGTCTGCCCCGAGTGTGTGGTGCTGTCAGGCGCGTTGGCCCAAACCATTCCCCTTGGACCGCGGGATCTGAATGACTTTCTCTTTTTGCAGCGGATGTACGACGCCGGCGCGGGTGAGTATTTCGATGTCCTGGCCATGCAGGGCTACGGGTTGTGGTCCGGCCCCACCGACCGGCGGATGCGCCCGCGGGTGCTCAATTTTTCCCGGCCTCTGTACCTGCGCGAGATCATGGTCAAGAACGGCGATGCGCACAAACCGATCTGGCTGACGGAGATGAACTGGAACGCGCCGCCGCCCGATCTGGCGGATAAGGCCTTTGGCTTTGTCACGCCGGAGCAACAGGCGGAGTATGCGGTCTTGGCTTACCAGCGGGCCCAGCAGGAATGGCCGTGGATGGGCGTGATCAATACCTGGTTCTTCAAGCGGGCGACCGATGCAGAGCAGGACCAAGCGATGTACTACTTTCGCTTGGTAGAGCCTGATTTCACGCCCCTGCCCGTCTACGAGGCCCTGCGTGACTACACGAGCAGCGACGAGGCGCACACTCTCTATCCCGGGGTCCACCAGGAGGACCATTGGCTGCTGGCGTATGGCGGCGAGTGGGAGGCGCGGGGCAATCCCGCAGCCCAGTTGGACGGCTACCAGTACAGCGAGGACCCGCAGGCCACGTTGGGCTTTACGTTCGAAGGCGACGGCGCCCAGGTACAGGTCGGGCCCGGGTTTGATGGCACGCTGGCCTATGAGTTGGATGGTGGCGCGCCACAGACCGTGTCCTTCGTGCCGGGACAGCAGATCCAGCTTGCTGGATCCCTGGCGGAGGGTGCTCATACTATTCTGATCCGTGCCGCGCCTGGTCCACTAACCATTGATAGCATCACCATTGAGGACGGAAGTCGGATTGACCCCTGGCTGGTGGGCGCGGGCGCGGTCCTGTTGCTCGCCGCCGTCGCCGCCTCGATCGTAGTCGCCATCACCCGCCGCCGCCGCTGGTACGAGCGCAGCCGGGCCGTCTAGCGTTGATGGGCACGGGCACGTGGGCGAGTCCGCGCTGCATCTATAGTGCGAAACTATGAACAGCCGACCGACCCAACGTAGAACCGCTGTGCAGAGAGGCGGACAGGGCAGGCTTGTCCTGGCCCTGTTTCTCCTGATCCTCTTGCTGGCCTTTGTCCTTCGCCTCTATG
>JASFOV010000273.1:0-6418 GCA_050116355.1 Anaerolineae bacterium | reverse complement strand
GGGGTCTGATCCGGGTCACCCTCAGCCTGATTGTGCTCTATGTAGCGTCCATCCTGGCCGTTGCCTTCTACCGGGCCTTCGGTCACTTTATCGACAACATTTTTGGGATGCCTACCGCGCTAAACGAGGCGATCGCCTTTGTCCTGATCCTTGTTACAGCAGTCATCATTGCGAACTTGATATTGAACCGGACGTATAAGGACACGGCATTGCCTGGCGTGCGCCAGATCGACCAGTTGGGTGGTTTGGTTGTGGGATTCCTCGTTGCTGCCGTCTGGATCGGCCTGGCCATCGTTGTGATCGCGTTCTTGCTTGGAGCGAGGCTTGGCGGAGCTAGCGCATGGCAGGAGAACATGTTGCTCTACTTCCGCTCGTCGAATTTGATCCCCGTTTTTTATGATTTCTTGTCTGTAGTCTTTTCCCTACTCAGACCATGGATGCCCAGAGGTGAACTGCCGGAGATTCTGACCTTCGAGCTGTTCTAGCAATTTATGGACAATAAGCACCTCCAAACACTCGAGTTTCCCCAGATCCTGGCCCGTCTCGCCAAATATACCTCGTTTTCCGCCGGCAAGGAACTAGCCCTGGCGCTGTGGCCGTCGCCGGTGTTTGCCGAGGTTCAGCATCAACTCCAGGAAACACGCGAGGCTCGGTATCTGGCAGAGAGTCATGGTGGAATCTCCCTGGGTGGTGTGCATGACATCCGCCCACTAGCCCAACACACCAAGCGGGGAGGGATCCTACAGCCTCAAGATCTTCTTGATGTCCAGAACACCCTCCGCGTGGGACGCCGGGTACGGCGCGTCTTGACTGGCCTTCAGCAAGAGGTTCCTTTGTTGGCCGATGTAGCGGCGCGTATAGAGCCCTGCACGGCGCTGGCGGAAGAAATCGCACGTTGCATCAGCCAACAAGGGGAAGTGGTCGATCAAGCCAGCCCCAAATTGGCCCGCCTGCGCCGTGAGATGAGTACTGTCCACGAACGTCTCCAGCAGAAACTGAATCGTATTCTGTCTAATCCTCAAAATGCACCGTACCTGCAAGAAGCGCTGATTACCCAGCGCAGTGGGCGCTACGTGATCCCCATCAAAACCGATTTTAAGGGGCGCATTCCCGGCCTTGTGCATGATACATCAGCCAGTGGGGCGACCCTCTTCATCGAACCTCTATCAGCGGTAGAGATGGGTAATCAGTGGCGCGAGCTCCAGATCGAGGAGCAGAAAGAAGTAGACCGCATTCTGGCCGAACTGGCGGCCCTGGTGGCTGACCAGGCCGACGAGCTGGCCTGGTCCGTGGAGGCGCTTGCGCAGCTTGACCTGATCCTGGCCAAGGGGCGCTATGCCGAAGCCCTACTGGCCACTGAGCCCACTCCGTTGCCCTTCAAACGCTTGGACGATTCTCAGCATCCAGGCTCGGTGCTCGATCTGCGCCAGATCCGCCATCCTCTGCTGGACCAGGACTCCGTGGTGCCCATTGACGTCCATCTGAGTGAGGACTTTTTCATCTTGGTCATCACCGGCCCCAACACCGGTGGCAAGACGGTCTCCCTCAAGAGCGTGGGTTTGATGATCGCCATGGCCCAGTCGGGTTTGCACTTGCCTGTGGCCGAAGGCTCCAGACTCTCGGTGTTCGATGCTGTCTTTGCCGACATCGGCGATGAACAGTCTATCGAACAATCTCTGTCCACCTTCTCCTCGCATCTCACCAACATTGTCCGCATTCTCGATGAGGCTGACGAGCGCAGTATGGTGTTGCTCGATGAACTGGGCGCTGGCACGGATCCAGTAGAAGGCTCAGCTTTGGCACGGGCCATCCTCTCGCACTTGCTGGCGCGCCGGATTACAACTCTGGTGGCTACACACTACTCAGAGCTCAAAGTGTTCGCCCACACAACCTCCGGTGTTGAGAATGCATCAGTCGAGTTCGATTTGGAGACCTTGGCGCCTACATACCGGATGCAGATCGGTCTGCCCGGTCGGAGCAATGCTTTTGCCATTGCCGACCGGCTGGGTCTATCCCGAACCATCGTCGATCGTGCCCAGGCCTTGATCTCAGCAGAGGATCTGGAGACCGAGTCGATGTTGGCCGAGATCCAGGAAGCGCATCAGGATGCCTTGGCTGCTCGCGATGAGTCGATTCTGGCCAAAAATCGGGTGGTGGAACAGGAACAGCGCCTGACCACGCGTTTGGCCACGATCGCGGCCGAGCGCTCTGCAGTTTTGGGGGAAGCTCGCGCTGAGGCGCGGCGCGAATTGGACGAGATCCGGAATGAGATCGAACGGTTGCGAGAAGAACTGGCCGATCGCAAGCGCCAATCTACCCTCACGGAGGAGTGGTTGGAACAGGCCCGCAGCCGCTTGAAGGAACAGGAGCAGGCAGCCGCGCCGCTTCCACCAGCTCCTTCTCCGGAGGAAGTCGCTCTTCCAGGAGAGATCGCTGTTGGCGATACGGTGTTTGTCGTTGGATTGGGTACCACCGGCCAGGTGGTTGCTTTGGAGGATGATAGTGCTGAGGTCCAGGTGGGTAGCTTTGGTGTGCACGTCGAGCGGAATGAACTGGAGCGGCGTAGCCGGCGCGAGGAGAGCAAATCTGAGTCTTCTGTCACAGTGCCGGCTACCAGCCCAACATCTGCCCCCGAAGTAGAGCTCGATCTGCGCGGCCAGCGGGTGGAGGAGATACTGCCCCGTTTAGACAAGTATTTGGATGATGCTTTTTTGGCCGGTATGCCATTTGTGCGGATTGTGCACGGCAAGGGGACTGGAGCGCTACGTCAAGCAGTGCGAGATCAGCTACGCGACCACGCCTTGGTCAAGTCCTACCGGCCGGGTGCTCAGGGAGAGGGTGGTTCGGGGGTTACTGTGGTCTATCTGAGCGAGTCGTAAGCTTGCTGACTACCCTGTGCTGCCACGTTGGGTTGAGATGATGGAGCGGCTCCGAACAGTCACCTTCTCCAGCCGCGGTAGCCAACCTGTCCGGTTGGAGGGGCGCTTTCACTTGGTGGCAGACCAGGGCCAATGGCCAGCGGCTGTCATCTGCCATCCCCATCCCCTCGGGGGTGGTACCATGCACAACAAAGTGGTTGCTGCGATCGCGCGTGGGCTTGTCTCTCGTGGAGTGCTCGCCTTGCGCTTCAATTTTCGTGGTGTCGGAGAAAGCGGTGGAGCCCATGATTATGGGCGCGGTGAGCAGGCCGATGTGGCTGGGGCGCTAGACTGGCTGCTGGAGCAGCCTCAGGTCGACCCCTGGCGTGTATCGTTCGTTGGTTATTCTTTCGGCGCCTGGGTTGGCTTGTCTCATGCCCAAGCAGATCCGCGCGTCGTGGCGGTAGCAGCTGTGGGCCTGCCAGCTTGGACCTATGATGCGACGTTCTCTCGCCGCAAGCCGCCGCCGCTTCTGGGTGCGGGTGATATCTGGCAGTACGACCCGAATTTCCTAAAGTCGTTCACACGCCCCAAGCTCTTTGTTGCGGGTGAATACGATGCTTTTGCCCCACCCCAATCACTTCAGAGATTCGTGAGCCAGTTGCCGCCGCCTACAGTTCAACATGTCTTGCCCGGCACCGATCATTTCCTCGCCGGTCACGAGGTAGAAGCCGGTCAGTTGGTAGCCAGCTTCTTGTCAGAGCTGTGACGGCACCCGTGAATCTCGAGTCACAAGTTGGTCTGCCTTTGACGCCAAAGGTAGAATCTGCTATAATAGTCCTGTTGTCTGCGCCACAGTGGGCAATGGGTAGGTGCTTGAAGCAATCTAGGCGTTTCTGACGTCTTGGGTTGGGGAGAAGCGACATCATGTAGGCTGAGCAGTGTGCCTGAAAGAAGTACAGAAGTACATCCTTACCATCAGGCATCAGAGCTGAGGTCAACAACCAGAGTCGTGCAAATCCGGCCGCTATCCACTGTCCGAGTGCGCAGGCCGGGTTTTGTTTATGAAACAGGATCCGAAAGGAGGTGAGGGTATTGGCGACTGTGACTTTGAGAGATGGTGAGTCGCAGGAGGCCTTGCTCAAACGCTTCAGGAAAGAAGTCATGAAAGAGCGTATCCTGAGCGAATCGCGACGCAAGCGTTGGTATATTTCTCCCAGCGAGATGCGCCGGATTCAGAAGCAGCGAGCTATCCGCCGGGCTCGACGTCGTCAACGGCAACAGGAAGCCAAACAGCGGTATCGCTAGCGGCCTTTTTGAGAGGAGGATCGATTGGCCAAAGATAGCAAGGACAAGATTGAACTGCAAGGGACCGTGACTGAGGCGCTACCGGGCACGCAGTTCCGCGTGGAGCTTGACAACGGGCACGAAGTACTTGCGTATCTGTCGGGCAAGATGCGCCGTTATTACATCCGCGTGTTGCTCGGAGATCGCGTGCTTGTCGAGTTGTCGCCCTATGATCTGACGCGGGGCCGCATTACCTATCGCTTCAAGAAGCGCCCTGTGCCTTCCTCGAGCTAGGTAAGCAAGACCGCCTCCCCATGGAAACGCAGTGAGGGCCGCAGATGTATTCCCCCGGGGATAAAGTGGTTCATCCCGGATACGGACCAGGTGTGATTCTGAGCATCGAGCACCGACAGATGCTTGGCGAGGAAAAACAATACTATATCATAGAAATGCTTTCGGGGGGCGGTACTTTGATGACCCCGGTAGCAAATGCGGATGCAATCGGTTTGCGTCCGGCAATCACACCGGTCAGGGTGGACAACCTTTTCCAGTTGCTTTCGGAGACTCCGGGTGCGTTGTCTGAAGATTTCCGGGAGCGTCAGCTCGATATCGAGGAGCGCTTGAAAACGGGTGATATCTTTGTTACGGCCAAAGTGATCCGCGATCTGACCTGGTATGGCCAGGTCCAGGGACTGACCAAACGCGATGCGCAGTTGGTCCAGCGTGCAGAAGAATTGGTTGCCATGGAGCTAGCCCTAATCCGTGATATCGAGATAGCCGAGGCAGCCGAGCAATTGCAGAGTGTAGTAGCTGAGGCAATGAGCAGCCATGCCGAGGTCAGTTCCAATACGGACTAATCTTGTCCCACCAAGCCAAGCAATCCAGTGAGAATCCGCCCCCGACCAAGTCGGGGGCTCTTTCTATGGTCCAACAGGGTCGGCGACCACGTAGATGCGCTCCGGGAAAGGTTCAACATCAGCGCCAGCGCAACTGACCAGCGTCACCCGCTCCACCCCCCCAGGTGATAGGAGGGTTAGGTGCTGGGTCAGTTCCTGAAAGCTCTGTGTCCGCCATTTGACCCGGTTCACCGTCCGGACCCTGTATGTGAATGTCTGTCCCATTTGATTCACAACGTAGATTAAATGACCTGGACGTAGTTGTCCCAGGCGCACAAATACGCCGTTGAAGCCATAGCCATAATTGTGCCCAACCAGGACCATATTGCCCTCTTCGCCCGGTCTGGATGTCCCGTCCCAGTGGCCCACCAGATCTGTCCGTCCGGCGCGGAAGAGGCGGTTCGTGTCCCATGTCCACGCGCCGGTAGCCCGATCCCGGGTGCGGGGCAAGCTGATGATGGAGCGTGTGATTCCTAATACGGGGATGCGTATCTGCACAGGCCGCGGCGGCGGCACAGGGGTGGGCGTCGGTGTCGGCGTCGGAATTGGCGTCGGCGTAGAGGTGAAGGTTGGGAGCGGCGTCGGTGTGGGGGTGGGAGAGGGCGTCGGGGTCATGTCAGGCACCAAGAGTGGGGCAATGTCATGGGACACCAAGTAGCGGTTCTGTCCCATAAGCCAGGTATTCAACCCCGCATACCCTGCGTAGGAAAGTGCCGCCAGCAAAAAGAGAGCACCCAGGGCAAAGAACGTACTGGATACGATCGTTCCCGCCCGGCTGCGGCGGGCGGCGGGCTTGGAGGATGCAGAACGCTTCGATCTATGGTTCCACCTTGCGATTTCCATGCGATGATTATACCCTCTAATGGCTTTTGCGTCAACTAGCGATTATTGACATCTTGGCAAGAGTGTGGTACACTTAGGTAGTAGCAAGGCTGAGAAAGCGATGGGAGTGAGCGTACAAGGCGGTGAATTTGCGATTAATCGTGAGGAACCGGTAGAGATTGGTCTAAGTCCGGCTGAATCGCGTCGTATTGTTCGGCGGCGGCTGGAACCACTGGTTGAAGCCTGGGGGCTTGAGGCTGCAGATCCCTACCGCCTGACCCGGCAGATGCAAGCCCGTACCTACAGGCCCAGTGAGATCATCCTTCCCAGTGGAGCCCGGGGTGATTTTCTGGGGGTGGTTGCCCAAGGACAGGTCGCTGTTCATGCGGGATCACGGGGGGCTTCCCGGTTGCTCGTCGTTCTGTTACCTGGCAGCACTTTCGGTGAGACAATGCTGTTTGAGGGCCAGCCAAGCAACGCTACACTGCAGGCCCTTACCCAAACCGAAATCCGGTTTGTCCGTCGCGCCGATGTGCAAGCTCTCCGCCAAGAGCG
>JASFOV010000272.1:0-6418 GCA_050116355.1 Anaerolineae bacterium | reverse complement strand
CGGTCGCCCTCGATGCGAACAGCACCATCGTCAAGAATTTCGTTGGCCGCCCCAAAAGTGACGATGCGGCCGTTAGTTATCAGCACAGTTGCACCTCCATATCCAGGATGCGCCTAGCCGGGAGCCGAGCCCCCGGTGGAACTCCCCGACTCTGACCTACGACTCGCCCGGTTCCTCGCGCACGCCTGCCATCAACAGCCCCAATTGCTCCGGCGTCGCCTTTTGGCCATCGATGATGCCCATGATCTGACCCTCGTAGATCACGGCGATCCGGTCCGAGAGGGCCATAACCTCATCTAGATCCTCGGAAATCAGCAGGATGGCCGTGCCCTTTTCCCGCTCTTCCAACAGCTGGGCATGCACGTACTCGGTGGCGCCGATATCCACGCCGCGCGTGGGCTGGGCCGCGATCAACACCTCCGGCTGGCGCGACAGCTCACGAGCCAGTACCACCTTCTGGATGTTCCCGCCCGACAGACTCTTGGCCGGCGTATCCCGGGAAGGCGTTTTGATCTGGAAGGCACTGATAAGCTTATCGGCGAATTGGGCAATGATGCGCAATAGCAAGAACCCCTGCCGCGCGAACGGCTCCTTGTCGTGGTCCCGCAGGATCGTGTTTTCGGCCACGGAAAAGTCCTGGATCATACCGTCCCTCATCCGCTCCTCGGGGATGTAGGCCATGCCCAGTTCCGTGCGAGGACCTGGCCTGAGGCCGGTCACGTCCAGGCCCTTGAGCAAGACCCGGCCCTCGGTCAGGGGTCGGAGCCCAGTGATCACCTCAGCCAATTCGCGTTGGCCGTTGCCCGATACACCGGCCAGTCCCAGGATCTCACCCGAGTATACGGCCAGGTCGACACCACGCAGGGCTGGGGTCTCGCGATCGCTCAACGCGTGCAAGTTCTCAAGGGTCAATCGTGCATCACCCGCTTCCAGCGCTACGCGGTAGGGTTTCATAATCACTTCGCGGCCGACCATCATCTCCGCCAAGCTTTCTTTGGTGCAGCCCTCGATGTCGCAGCTATCCACCTGCTTGCCATCGCGCAACACGGTGACCCGGTCGCTGATGTCCAGCACCTCGTGTAGCTTGTGCGAGATAAAGATAATGGCGTGACCATCCTTGGTCATCTGGTGGAGCGTAGCAAAGAACTCGTCGACTTCCTGGGGCGTCAGTACCGCCGTTGGTTCGTCGAGGATGAGCAGGGCCGCGCCCCGGTACAGTGCCTTGAGGATCTCAACCCGTTGCTTCTGGCCCACAGCGAGTTGCCAGATATAGGCATTGGGATCAACGCGCAGGCCATAGACGTCAGCCAGCTCCTGGATACGCTTCGACACCTGGTCCAGATCAGTCAGCGGCCCCCGAGAAGAGGGCAAACCTAGGGCCACGTTTTCGGCCACCGTCAGCGACTCGACCAGCATAAAGTGCTGGTGGATCATGCCGATGCCCAATTCGATGGCGTCGGTTGGGGATTCGATGCTCACCGGCTTGCCGTTCAGCCAGATTTCCCCTTCGTCCGGTGCGTACATGCCGTACAGGACCTTCATCAACGTGCTCTTGCCCGCTCCGTTCTCCCCCAGCAGAGCATGGACCTCTCCAGAGCGCACGTCAAAATCGACGCGATCGTTGGCCACCACGCCGGGAAAACGCTTGGTCACGCCCCGTAGTTCCACGTGCTCGATGCGCGGCCGCCCTGAAGGCAACGTGTTTCCATTATCGTTTGTCATCGCCCGCTCCTGGTACGTGATGCGTAAAGCGCAGTATTGGCACTTGCGCCTTACGCATCACGCGCTTACCTTCTGCTATTCGCCGATCGGAATTGTGATTGAACCATCGATGATGCCCTGGACCGTATCCTCGGCCAACTGCCGCACATCATCTGGAAGGTCAAAATCAGGGTTGTATTCCATGACCTCCCCTCCATTCTCCAGGGTGATGATGTAGGCCTTGCCACCGTAGGTACCAGCATCGATGAGGTCGATGATGTCGTTGAGCACCACTGTCCATTCGTAGATCTGGTTGGCAACCACCACGCTCGGCGCCAAAGAAGTTTGGCTGGCTTGGGTGCCGAACCACAAAACGCCGTTCTCCTCGGCCTTGCCGATGGCGCCGACTACCATTTGCGCCGTCCCCGACAAGATGTCGGCGCCCGCCGATATGTGGGTGCTGGCCGCTTCAGAGGCCAGGGCCACATCAGAGAAAGAGCCGATGTAGTTGACGTTGACCTTCGCGTCAGGGTTGGTGGCGTTGACGCCAGCCACGAATCCATCGATGTACAGCTTGGCGTCGCCCGTCTCGATGGGCCCCACGATGCCAATGATGTTGCTTTCGGTCAGCATGGCCGCCATCACCCCGTTGACATAGCCGCCCTCGTGCGATGCAGCCTCGTAGGCGAAGACATTGTTGATGCCCTCGTCGACAAAGGTGTCCACCGTGGTGCCGTGAGCGAACGCCGTCTCTGGAAAGTCCGGCGCGATCTCTTTGAGCGAGCTGCCATACTGCGAACCGTGGGCGACGATCAAGTCATAGCCCTGGCTGGCATAGTCCCGGATGGCTGCAGCCGCATCATCTACGACGAACATGTTCTCCGAGTACACCAGCTCCATCGCTTCCGGACCGCCCATCTCCTCCTGGATCTTGAGCAGTGCGTCGTACATGCTCTGGCTAAAGGCCAAGTCGTTGACGGTGCTGGGCATGATTACAGCCACGCGAAACACACCATCCTCGTCGCCACCACCATCTCCACCACAGGCGCTCACCAAGAGGGCCAGCAGCACAAAAAGAATAACCCAGATACGTTTGTGTGACATCTTTCCTATCCTCCTTATTTTTGGGTATTAACGATTAGACACGAGAACACAGAGATCAATTGCAGGCACCACCTCCTCTCAAAGGGTATCTCCAATATTCGCCTGTTCCTATCCTTCCCGCTCAAAGGGTTTGGTCAGCGCCGAGGGCGACCTCACGCGCTGGACCGTCAGCACCAGGGCGATGATTGTCAGGATGTACGGCATCATCACCATCAGGTCAGAGGGGATGGGTACCCCTTGGATCTGGAGTCGTAACTGCAGGGCATTGACCATGCTGAATAGCAGCGCGCCGAGCAGCACGCCCCACGGCCGCCAGCCGCCGAAGTAGACCAGAGCCACGGCGATAAAACCCAGGCCGCTAGTCATGTTCTGCTGGAAGACATTGAGTAGACCAATAGACATCGAAGCACCAGCGACACCCGACAGGATACCTCCCAACGTAACGGTGATATATCGCACAGTGGCCACACTCACACCCAGGGAGTCGGCCGCTTCCGGATTTTCACCCACCGCGCGGATCTTCAGGCCCAGCGTCGTTCTCTGCAACACGAACTGGGCGATGGGCACCAAGGCAAAGGCGATGTAGACCAGGATGTTCTGCTGGAAAAAGATCTCGCCGATGATCGGGATGTCGCTCAGCACCGGGATGTGGATCGGAGCAAAGCCGCTCACCGTCTCGACCGTGCCCAAGAGCATCTGGAAGAGGAGCGTGCTCATCCCCAGCCCGAACAGATAGAAGCCGATGCCGCTAATGCCCTGCTCAGCCTGGAGATTGATGCTGACAAAAGCCATCGCCAGCCCCATCGCCGCGCCAACCACGACTGCGGCCAGCATGCCCAGCCATAGGTTGCCCGTCTGGAAAGCTACGTAGAAGGCGGCGAAGGCGCCCATGAGCATCTGCCCCTCGACACCCAGGTTGAGCACGCCGCTGCGTTGGCCCAATGTCTCGCCGATGGCGGCGTAGAGGTAGGGTGTCGCCAGCCGGATGCCAGAAGCCAGAATGCCAATAAAGAACGAAGCGGTCAGAATGTCGCTCATGATTATCCCCCTGATTCCGCGGCCAGGGCTGGTTCACCCTCAGCTTTTTGCGTCGCTTCGATCTGCCGCCGGTGTTGTCGCCGGCGCCGCCAGATGTCACTGCTGACGACAAAGACCACGACCAGGCCGTTCAGCCCGATAATAAAGGCCGAGGGCACCTGCATGACGCGCTGCAGCTTGTTGGCTCCCACCAGCAATGCCCCGAAAAAGAAAGAAGCGGGAATCGTGCCGATGGGGTGCAGCTGGCCAAACAGCGCGGCGACGATGCCGTTAAAGCCCGCACTACCCGTAAAGCCGGTAGCTGAACCATCGGTGATCATCCGGTAGTTCAGGCCATAGACCTGGATCACGCCGGCCAGCCCGGCAAAGGCCCCGCTCAGTAGGAGGGCGATGACGATCTGCCGCCGCACGCGGATACCACCGTAGCGTGAAGCATCGGGGTTCTGGCCCACAGCCCGGATACGATAGCCCAGCGTAGTTCGCCACAGCAGGATGTACACCAGGATGGCCAATCCGATGGCGATGGCCGCGCCCAGGTGTAAGCGGGTAGGCACCAGGCGGGGCAGTCGGAACGCGGTATCCAGCGGGGCGGTCTGCGGGATCTTGGAGGCCAGCTCGGCTTGAGCGGGATCGATCAGCGGGCCCCGCAGCAGGTAGTTCATGACCTGCACAGCGATGGCGTTCATCATCACCGTACTCAAGATCTCGTTGACGCCGAAATAGGCCTTCAATGCACCCGGAATCGCACCCCAGAAGGCGCCACCCGCGAATCCAGCGACCAGAGCCAGAGGGATGACCAACCAACCTGGCCCGCCGGCTAGCGCCAGGCCGACCACCGTGCCCAGAATGGCGCCGATGACCATCTGCCCCTCGCCGCCGATGTTGATGACGTTGGCCCGGAAAGAGATGCAGATGCCCAGGCCTACCAGCAGCAGCGGCACGGCCTTGACCGCCGTCTCGGCCAGGGCATTGCCGCTGCCAAAGGCGCCCTCGATCAGCGCCCCGTAGGCCTCGATGGGATTGGCGCCCAAGACCAACAGCATCACCCCTCCCACGGCCAGCGCCGCCAGCGTGGCAAACACAGGCAGCAGCGCATCCATGATTTGCGAGACGTTGAGTTTCTTCATCTTCCCTCCTTTGGGTAGTGGCTGGGCATGGAACAGAGACAGCGCCGCTCAGGCGCCAATGCCCAACAACTAATCTCCTGCCTGTGTCAATAGCTTCTCTGGCTCGACCGGCAGCGTGAAAACTCGCATCCCTGTCGCTTTGTAGATCGCATTGCAGATAGCCGGCGCGGTGGGGATGGACGGCAGCTCGCCAACGCCTTTGGCCCCGAAGGGACCGGTGCTTGTCGGATGCTCGGCCAGGTGGACGTGCATCTCGGGCATGTCGCCTATCAGGGGCGTCCGGTAGTCTTTCCAGCGCCGCGTATGGGGAATGCCACCTGCCAACACATATTCTTCCGTCAGCGCTGTGCCGATGCCCATGACGATGCCGCCCTCGATCTGGCCCAAGAAGGCCTGAGGGTTGAGGGCCCGCCCGCCGTCAGCCGCCGCCACCACGCGGAGCACCTGGACCTTGCCCGTTTCGGTATCTACGGCCACCTGCGCTGCCTGCGCCCCATAGCCAAAGGCAAAGTGCATGTCGCCCCCCTCGCCCAGCGGCTTGGTGTCGGGGGCGTGATAGAGGTAGCGCAGCCGCGGCTCGTGCCCCTCGTCGATCAGCCACTGGACAGCCTGGTTGAAGGGAACGAGGTGACCATCCGAGCGCACTTCCCCTTCTTCAAAACGGATAGTGTCGGGCGGGACATCCCAATGCTCGGCGACGACGTACGCCAGCCGCTCGCGCAAGCCCTCGGCCGCGTGCCGGGCGGCGTTACCTGTGACAAAGGTCTGCCGACTAGCCGTCGTGGCCCCGCCATCGGGCGTCAGATCGGTATCCGACAAAAGAACGCGGGCCTGGACGATGGGCAAGCCAAAGACCTCGGCCGCGATCTGCGCCAGCACTGTGGTCAATCCCTGACCCAAGTCGGCAGAACTCGCCCGTACTTGGGCGGTGCCGTCCGGATAGATCTCTACCTCCGCCTCGGCGGCATCGGGAGCCCCACCGCCAAAGCCGGTGTTCTTGTAGGCGCACGCTAGGCCCCAGGCGATCTGGGGCGAGTCGAACGGAATATTGGGCAGCGGAGCGTTCTCCAACCCCCTCACCTGCCCTTCCACCCATTCGATACAGTCCAACAAGCCCACACTCTCACGCAGCACCTGGCCGGTCGCCGTCATGGCGCCAACGCGCAGCGCATTCTTGCGCCGCAGGGCGAACGGATCCATCCCCAACTCTTGGGCCAGGATGTCCATGTTGGACTCGACGGCAAAGGCCGATTGGGTCACACCAAAGCCCCGGAACGCACCAGAGGGCGGGTTGTTGGTGTACATAGCATAGCAGTCTACCTTGACATTGGGCACTTCGTAGGGACCGCTGGCATGGGTTGTGGCCCGCTTGAGCACCTTGGTGGACAAGCTGGCGTACGCCCCTGCATCGCCGGTTAGCTCAGCCTGCACTGCGACCAGGGTCCCAT
>JASFOV010000271.1:0-6446 GCA_050116355.1 Anaerolineae bacterium | reverse complement strand
TATCGAGATCTTTACGGCGGCGTTTTTACCCTCGACGCTACGCGATCTGATCGCGTTCTCTATCATCCTGGTCATTCTGACATTCAGACCTCATGGCTTCTTTGGCGAACCGTACAGCGCCCAATTGAGGCTGTAGGTGGTTCATTCCACAGACGCACCGAAAGGAGGGAGGTTTGATATGGCAGTCAACAGTGGCTTTATACCCCGCTCGGTCAGAAGTGTCCGGCCGTGGCTAAACAGGCTCAGGGCGCAGTTTGTCGATGTTCCGCTGCTGGGGTGGCTCGCTGGTGGCCTGGTCGCGGTGTTATTGGAGCAGCTGGTGGGCCCGTATCTGGCGTACGCCTTGGGCATGTCCAAAATCCCCGTCCTTTTTGGGTTCTCCATTGCTCTCAACGATCCCGTCCTGATCCCCAGCGCAGTGGTGTACGTGCTTTTGATCTATGTATTGCCCATCGCCTTGGTGGCCAAGCTGACGGCGTCGCTGGCCAACAGGGCCGCGACCTGGCTCCTCGGTGTGTCGCTGGTGGTATCGGTGTTGGTGCATCTGGGACTGCTCTACGCGGTGCTGCACATCTGGGCCAAAGGGCCGGTCTCGGTGGACTATCGAGACTTGGTGGCGCGTATGACGCTGGTGGCGGTCATGCTGACGTTGAGCCTGAACGTGGTGAATGGCTACATGGGCGAATTCTCGTGTTCGCATCCGGGGTTCATGGCCTTGGGCGCGTACATGGCCTCGATCTTTACGGTGGTGCTTTTCGTCCAGGATAACACCTTTGGGGCCCCGATCCTACCGCCAGGCTTGGGCTTTTTCATGTTCCCCGTCGGTCTGGTCCTGGCCGGTTTCATCTCGGCGGTGGGTGCGTTGTTGGTCGCCGTTCCTTCTTTCCGGACCCGGGGTGACTATTTGGCCATCATCTCGCTGGCCTTTATGTTCATCATCAAGAGCCTGTTCGAGAACCTACAGTTTGTGGGTGGGGCGCGCGGTCTGGGTGGCCAGCCCAACTGGGCGACGCTGCCCATCGTCTTTCTATGGGCGGTCCTGTGCATTTGGACGATCAACAACTTTGTGCGGTCGACGATGGGCAAGGCGCTAAACGCCGTCCGCGACGGGGAGTTGGCCGCCGATGCGATGACAGTCGACACACGACGGACCAAGATGATCGCCTTCCTGTTTGCCGCCTTTTGGGCCGGGTTGGCGGGCGGTTTGTTTGCCCACGTGCTAGGGTACGTCAATCCCGGGACCTTTGACCTGAAGAAGTTGGCTGAAGTGCTGGCCATGGTCTACCTCGGCGGGCTGAACTCGGTCGTGGGTTCGATCGTGGGCGCGGTCAGCTATACACTTCTGGGCGAAGCGCTCCGACCTCTCGAGCTGTGGAAGTGGATCATTATTCCCGTGTTGCTGATCCTGGTCATGATCTTCAGGCCAACGGGCCTCATCGCCTTCCGGGAGTTTGACGTAAAGAAGCTTCTGCGACCCAGGACAGCTGGATCGGGTGCGGGGACCGGTTCGACCGAACCGCCATCGGAGCAAGGGAGGTAGCATGTCGCTGCTGCGCGTGGAACACATGACCCATTGGTTTGGCGGCTTGCGAGCGGTCCATGACTTTAATCTCGACATCGAGCCCGGTCAGATCCGGGGCTTGATCGGGCCCAACGGCGCGGGCAAGACCACGGTTTTTAATCTGATCACCGGCCGGTACAAGCCGACGGAAGGCAAGGTCTTGCTCGATGGGCAGGAGATCACGGGGATGCCCTCGCACAAAATCGCCTCGAGAGGCATCGGTCGCACCTTTCAGAATCTGCGGTTGTGGCGGCACATGACGGTGATTGAGCACGTCAAGATGTCCCAATACTCCACGATCAGCTATGGCTTGCTGGGTGCCTTTTTTGGCACGCCCAAGCGATACGCGCAAGAGCAACAGATCGAGGAGAAAGCCAACAGGCTTTTGGAGTTGGTGGGGGTAGCCCACCTGGCGGATCAAGTCGTGACCAATCTGCCCTATGGCGCCCAGCGGCGGGTGGAGCTGGCCAGGGCACTGGCCATCGATCCAACCGTTCTGTTTCTCGATGAGCCCACGGCGGGTATGAATCCCGATGAGCTGATCCAGATGATGCGGATCATTCGCCAGATCCACGCCGAGCTGGGTCTGGCCATCTTTCTCATCGAGCACCGCATGAAATTCGTCATGGAGCTCTGCGAGCGGATCCAGGCCCTGGACTTTGGCGAGGTCATTGCCGAAGGAACGCCGGAGGAGATCCAGAACAACCGGCGGGTGATCGACGCCTATCTGGGAGAGGAGGGGTTGACCTGATGCTGCTAACCGTGGAAAACCTTCAGGTCTCCTACGATAGAATCAAAGCCCTGCACGGGATCAGCTTTGAGATCGACGAAGGAGAGATTGTGTGCATCATCGGGGCCAATGGCGCGGGCAAGAGCACAACCCTGCGTGCGGTGTCGCGCATGATCCCAGCCGAAGCCGGCTCCAAGATGACCTTCCGCGGCGAGGATCTGCTGAAATATCCACCCGACAAGGTGGTCAGCGAATTGGGCATTTCGCACGTGCCGGAGGGCCGGCGCCTGTTCGGCAATCTGACGGTGATGGAGAATCTCAAGCTGGCCTGCTATGCGCGCAAGGACGGCCCGGTCATCGAACGGGACATGGAGCGTGTGTTCGCTATCTTTCCGCGCCTGGATGAGCGCAAGGAACAGAAGGCCGGCACGTTGAGTGGCGGCGAGCAACAGATGCTGGCTGTGGGCCGGGCGTTCATGAGCGGCCGGAAGATGATGCTTTTGGACGAGCCCTCGATGGGCCTGGCGCCGCTGCTAATGATGGGCGTGTTCGAAGCGTTGCGCGAGATCAATCAAGAGGGTACGACGATCCTGCTGGTGGAGCAGAATGCGCGGATGGCGCTCCGCTTCGCCCAGCGGGGGTACGTGCTGGAAACAGGCTCGATCGTCGTCGAGGGTCCGTCCGAGGTGCTGTTGGAAAACCCCGAAGTAAAACGGGCCTATTTGGGCGGGTAATCGTGAGTCCCGCGGCGCGGGACTCACGATGGTTCACTCCTTGTGCCTATGGCGCCTCTGTCCCCCGTGGCCCATGGGTTACGCAATCTGAACCGGGCCGGAAATGACAACCACAGACCTGTCTACGCCGTGGTGGGCTAGCTGACCGTGACGACCGGCAGGTCGCGCATGGTGACCAATCCGGGCGCGGCTTGTACGACGCGCTGGACGGCGTTGACGGCGATGGCGACAGTGGCCAAGTCGCCGTTGGTGCCATGCAGCGTGACCTCCAGGTCGGGCTTGCCCGAGATGCGAATGGTATCGCCATCCTCGCCCGCTTCTAGGGCGGCGATGAAGGTCAGGGCCATGAACTCGCCTTCGCTGGTGTAGCCACGGGCCACTTGCCTGAGGCCGCATACCTTTCCCGGTTCTACGTCAAAGAAGCCGGTCTTGATTTGGCTGCCGGCGACTACGGGCTCGACAGCCGACTCGTAGCGGACCAGCTCCTTGCCCAGCGTGTTAAAGACCATGTGCATCGATTCTGGGAGGCCGACGTGGCCCATGCGCCCGGCGTCCATCTTGGTATTGAATTCGGCGACAGTCAAGCCGGAGCCGATCTTGGCCTGGAAGGGGCCGCGCCGGGTGGAGGCGTTGATGACCCGTGTCACCTCTATGTGGTCCACCCGTTGGCAGATGGCCGTCAGGGCCAGCGGCAGGGTATCCATGATGAACCCGGGGTTGACCCCGGTGCCCAGGACCGTCTTGCCCACCGCTTTGGCCTTGACGTCGATCTGCGCCGCGTCCTGATCATGGGTGGGCCAAGGGAAGGAAAGTTCCTCAGCCGTGGAGACGATGTCGAGCCCGGCATCCAAAATCTCGAGAATCTGGTCTTTGAATAGGTCAAAGTAGGAGCTGGTGGTGTGGAGCACTACGTCGGCTTGGGTACGGTCCAGGGCGTGGGCCAGCTTCTGGTCCACGGCAAAACCCAGGGGCCGATCGAGACCGATGACCTGGCCGACATCCACGCCGGCCTTGTCCGGGTCGATGTCCACCGCGCCAACCAGCTCGAGGCCCGGGCGCTCTACGACGTGGCGCGCGACGGCGCTGCCGATGGGACCCAGCCCATATTGTATGACTCGGATTGTGTCTGCCATTTATTCCTCCTGATGGTGCGTGCGGCTATAGGTAGGGTTTGATGCGACGCGCCGCGCGGCGGCAGGCCTCGCCCAGAAAGGCGATATCCTCACTGGTGTGGGCCGTCGATGCGGCGCCATGGCTGTGAAGCATGAATACATCCTCCACAAGCAAGGCGAGGTCTAGAACCTCATGGCTTAGCGCTACGTCACAGATCGAGGGATCGAACCAATCCTTGGGCCGGCGCAGTTGAGCATCTTCTCTGTAGGGGAAATGGATCATGAACATCGAGCTGCCAGGGAGCACATCGTCGCCCGCGCCGGTGCAACGGGCCAGGATGCCTTCTTGGCCAAAGGCGTCGACAATCGTCTGGCGGATCTGATTGCCCAACTGTGCCAGATGGGGGTAGATCACGCTTTCGTGGGCCACCAGGTGGCTCATCAGCGTTTTGGCCGCTACCAACGAAGCCGGATGGGCCGAGTAGGTGCCGCCCGAGAAGCGGACCTTTCGTTCGGCGTTGCGCGCGGCCAATTGCATGATGTCCGCCCGGCCGCCCACCGCGGCCACAGGCATGCCACCGCCCATGATCTTGCCAAAGGTTGCCAGGTCGGGCTGCACGTCGTACAGGGCGCCGGTGTTGCCCGCGCGAAAGCGAAAGCCGGCGATCACTTCGTCGAAAATGAGCATGGCGCCGTATTGCTGCGTTAGCTCGCGGGCGGTCTGCAGATACTCGCGGCTGGCCGCTTTGAAGCCACCCACGCCGATGAAGGGTTCGACGATAAAGCAGGCCAGGAGATCGCCGTACTGGCGGAAATGGTCGCGCAGCGCGTCGGGATCGTTGAAATTGCTGACGATCACCTTGTCGACGACAGAGATTGGCACGCCATCGGATTCTATCTTCTGGAAGCCGATGCCGGCCTCGCTGTGATAGCTGATGCCCTTCAGCGCCCAAGGCTGCGCACCGTGCCAGCCGCCGCCGACTTTCATGACCAGCGTCCGACCGGTGTAGGCGCGCGACAGGAGGATGGCATACATCGTGGCCAAGGTGCCGCTGGTCGTGAAGCGCACCCGCTCGGCGCCTGTCTGGCGGCAGAGGATCTCGGCGGTCTCGGCCTGCAAGCGATCGGTAAAGCCGGTCTGCAAGCCAAAGCCCTCGCTCAGCACCCGGGCTAATTCGGCGGTGACGGCCTCCGGATTGTGGCCCAGGATGTTGGCGATGTGGCCCTGCCAAAAATCGAGTAGATTGTGGCCGTCCTCATCGGTGACCCATGCGCCGCGGGCGGCGGTGATGCGCGGCGGAAAGGGCTCGATGAGCCGCAAGGCGTGGCTGCCGCCATCCACGAGGAACTGCTGGGCCTGCGCGTGGATCGCTTTGGATGTGGGTGAACGCTGGGCATAGAGTTCCGAAAGCTCAGTCAAGAGGCGGGTGTAGTCCCGGTTTCTCATGACTACCTCCTTGTGCTTTGGTGCAAGTCGGGTCGAGCAACGATGCCATGATGCAGACATACAGGGACCCGCTGGCCGGTGGCGCGACCGGACCTATTGTAACTGATCTTTGGCGATTATGCAATCGATGGTGAAACTGTTGCGAGGGGTAGCAGCTGGCTCCGTCTCACCGGAGCCGCGTCAACCGGCATCCACGTCCGTGGCGGTCTGGTCAGGATCTTGTTGTGATGAATGATGTCAATGGGTTTTGCACTAATTGTGGGAAAATCGAGATGATAATTGACAGATGATTCCAAACGTGATATACTAGATCTGTTGTTGGACCATCGCCCCGCGGACGCCTCGCAGCCTCGTGGAAAACCGCACGGAAGACCTGGTCCTGTGCGCGTCACAGCCTTCTTTGCACCATAACCGGCTCTGCCGCCTGCCCTGTGTTCGATGGAGTGGTATATCTGGAGTCCGTACATCGCCACCGTTGGCGCGGATCGAGCGATCCAACAGGTAGCGGTTGCGGTCTACGAGGAGTCTCACACTCACAAGGAGGTGAATCGGATGATAGATGTCGATCTCAGATGGGATTTCTTGCCGGGCGTCGACCAGCAGGCCTACCAGGCCTGGGCTAAGAAGGCCATTGGCACTGTATTGCAAGCGCCTGGCATGGTCGAATTTCGCGCCAACCGGAACATGCTGGGACCCCCACAGGTGCGCGCAACCTCGGTATGGAAGACAATGGCCGACTGGGCCAACTTTGACGAGGGCGACGCGTGGGAGGCGCTGAAATCGGAGCTCCTCGATCAATACGCCCACAACTACAGCGTCGAGATCTGGGGGCCATCCCCAGTCGTGCCGGAGCCGTTGCGGC
>JASFOV010000270.1:0-6471 GCA_050116355.1 Anaerolineae bacterium | reverse complement strand
CTGGCAGCACTTTCGGTGAGACAATGCTGTTTGAGGGCCAGCCAAGCAACGCTACACTGCAGGCCCTTACCCAAACCGAAATCCGGTTTGTCCGTCGCGCCGATGTGCAAGCTCTCCGCCAAGAGCGACAGGTAGAACGACGGTCCAGTGCCCTCTGGCAATTGTTGGCCGTCAGCGCGGTAGGATTGTTTCTGGTGATAGCTGCTATCCTGGCCCTGAGTCTATCGCCGTCGCGCGCTGTGCTCTCTATCATACCGATGGGCATTGGTCAGTGGTGTGAGGACCAGAGGCTAGAGGCCTGTGCTGAGCAGTCTTGGCGGATAGCGGCCGGTTTGTCTCCCTCAGATCCGAACCCACGGCTGGCTCTAGGGATGTTGAACTTTGAACAGGGGGACTTGGGGGTAGCAGAGTGGTACTTCGATGCGGTCAAAGACTTGACCCCTGATTCTCCAGAGGCTTACAACAACTTGGGCCTCGTGTATGCTCGGCGAGGGGAGCACGAGCGGGCAATTGCCGCTTTTGAGCAAGCGCTAGAGCTTGAGCCGGGTATCGCGGTGACGGAACACAACTTGGCTTTGAGCATGCAGATCATTCGTGCATACGAAGATTCCATTGCACATTACCAGACGGCACTGGCGCTGGGCAGTACTCAACCCAGCACGCTGATCAATATGGCCATTGCGTTTTATGAAGCCGGACGTAAAACGGAGGCGGTCGATACGGTGCGCCAGGCGCTGAGCCGGGATGGTGACTCAGCACCGGCCTATACGGTACTCGGAGCGGTTGCTCTTGACGCCGAAGAGCCAGCAGCAGCGCTGCCTGAACTGCAGCAGGCGATAGCCCTGGAGTCAGATTATACGCAGGCCTATTTCTATCTGGGTCTTGCCTATAAGTCGTTAGGTCAGACATCAAATGCGATCATTGCCTTTGAGCATGCTCTCCTCTCGACGGATGATGAGCAGACCCGAGTCAAGATCCGGCGCCATTTGGACGAATTGTACTAACTTCGCAAGCAGAGCAGGCTTCCGATGGCTTGGCTTTGGGAAGCGGCTCGGTTCACTAGAGAAAGGAGGTGGCCATCACCGGAGGAGAAGACGACATTGCTGCTTGGGAGCGGTGTACGTATAGTGTTTTCATTTGTGGCTGGCTGCGTAGCCAGCTACCCCAAAAACAAGGAGGTATTCTGATGCGCTCGACTTTGCGAATTGCTGCGTTCCTTCTGGTGCTTGTTGCATTGCTTATCCCGATGGCTGTGTCTGCACAGGAGCCTTGCCCAGACGATCCTGTGCTCGCTGCGGATTGCAATGAGACAGCGCCGCCCTACTATGTGGTAGTCAACCGTTCGGTTGAGTACCTCTATCCGGACCGCCCGGGCACGGGTTGTCAGCCGATCATCCTCAACAACCCGGACTGCACCGACTGCATGACGGGTGACTGCGCCACCATTGATGTGGAAACCACGGTCTGCTCGACATTGCCTGCGCCGCCCACAGGTGAGCAACACATCGTCTACGAGATGTGCTGCAACTGCGCTACCGACCCCGACGGCGACTGGGTGTTCCGCATCCGCTTGCTGCAGGATGATGGCACCTGCCCCATTGATCCCGACAATGCGGAGTGGATCGCGGGTCTGCCGCCTGGCACCGGGATCGATCTGCCAGTACCGGTCATCGTCGGTGGCTTGGCCGTCCTTGGCGCGGCCCTGTTGGGGGTAGGCTTGGTGGTCCGCCGCCGGAGTGTGCAAGCTGTCTAGCACCTGGTGTCAGCCCAGTGGCGGTTCCTGCTGGGGTGACTGGTACCAGACTCATCTGCCGCCTACACAAAAAGACCGTCTTGCGTAACTGCAAGACGGTCTTTTTTGGCGATCCTCGGCTGTGAGCCGGAGTCGAGACCTAGCCGATTCCTCGTCGCCAATCGCCATGGCGACCAAGTCTTTCTCCTAGCCGGAAGTAATAGCCGCCGGCATAGGATAGCAATTGGGCCTTTTCGTAGTCGAGCTTGCCCTGTGCGTCCGCGGCGCTTTCATCGACCTGAACGGCGACCACTTGGCCAATGAACAGATCGTGTACGCCGATGGTCAACTGGTGGCTGACCCGGCATTCTAAAGAAACGGGGCATTCGGCCACAAGAGGGGTACGGATCTTGTGGGCGGGAGCCTGAGTTAGGCCGCAGACTGCCCACTTGTCCACATCGCGGCCCGATACCTGCCCACAGTAGTCGACAATGCCTACTTGGTCGGCCCGGGGGAGATTGACCACAAACTCGCCCATATCCGCGATCAATTTGTGCGAGAACCGCTCGGGCCGTACGCCGATCCCGACCGAGGGCGGGTCGGAGCTAACTGTGCCCACCCAGGCCAAGGTAATGATGTTTGGTGTTTCTTCCCCACAACTCACCAATACAGCGGGTACGGGGTAAAGGGCCGTAGAACCGGGTTTGACCAATTTCATGAGGTTTTCTCCTGTCCGGCTAGTTCAGTGGTAGCCCTTCGGTCATATCCACGATCATTTGATCGTCCAAGATATCAGATGGGTCCACGACGGTGCCCTGCCCGATTCGTCCGGTTACTTCGCGGACGATGTCGAGGAGCAGCTGGACGCTCATCTCTGGATCTCCGACCAGAATGCGGCGATATTCCTCATTTTGTGATGTATCAGGAGCGACCAGAAGCACCAGCGTCTCAACGCCTGAGGCGCTGGCCACTTCTTCGCCCGTGTCTTCGTCGCTGACCACGATTCGCAGTCGACGGGGCCTGCCATAGTTGCTCATGAAAATTCGCTTTCTGTGAAGAGTTCTGGATGTCCGGTGTGCGATTGTTGGCCATTGGTGTACTGGAGCGGATGCCGACTTGGCACAGATCGCACGTGTTGCGGGGCGGGCTCTAGCGTTGCCCCAGAATCTCGATTGCCATGCGGGCATAGACCCGCGCGGCATCTACCACATCATTTAGTCGAACCTGTTCCTCAAGCGTGTGTACAAATCGTTCTTCACCCGGGCCAAACCCCACAGTCGGGATGTTGGCTACACCAGCGGTGTAGGTCCCGTCTGTAGAGAATGACCAACGCCCCATCCGCGGCCGGTAGCCCAAGGTTTCCCGAACAGAGCGTACCAACGCCTGGACCAGTGGATGATCTTCCGGCATAACCCAGGCAGGAAAGGCGGCTCGGGCCAGACACTCGTGTCCCGTGTAGCTTGAAGCGCGATACTGGGTGACCTGCACCTGGGCATCCATTTCTTCAGTATTGATGATGCTTTCGACCTCGGCCAGGGCCTTGCGTTCGGTTTCGCCCAACGTCAGTCGCCGGTCGATGAAAAACGAGCAGCGATCAGGAAGCGCGTTGCGGCTGGCGGCTCCGCTCTCGATCTCGGTAACAGCCAAGGTCCCTTGCCCCAGGAAGGGGTCGGTGGCCAGCCTGGGCGCCAGGAGTTCTAGGCCAAAGATCAGACGTGCGGCGTTGTGAATGGCGTTGGTGCCCAACGATGGAGAAGAGGCATGGGCTGCCGTTCCCTGTACTTGGACCTGCATCTCGAGTCGCCCCCGGTGTCCAAGACGGACCTGGAGGTTGCTTGGTTCTCCCAGCACGATAAAGTCGGGCCGGATCCCACCCTCTTCTACCAAGTGCCGTATGGCCAAGCCCTCACAAGGTTCCTCCTGAACCACGCCGACTACGTAGAGGTCGCCTGCGAGTTGCACGCCTGTGTCCAGCAGGATCTTGGCGGCATATACCATGGCCGCCAGTCCCCCCTTCATGTCGCAGGCGCCGCGTCCAAACAGGATGCCGTCTTTGATAACCGCGTCATAGGGGCGATGTGGCCAGCGTGATGGATCGCCAACGTCTACGGTATCCATGTGCCCATCAAAGAGCAGTTTGGCACCGTTGCCGGGACCAATGCGTCCAACAACATTGCCGACCCGATCGGTCCATACCTCGGCAAAGCCAACGCGCCGCATTTCTTCCGCTAGACGAGCTGCTACTGCCCCTTCCTGTGTCGATAGACTGGGTATGCGCACCAGCTCTTGCAAAAAGTGGGCCAGGGCTTCAGCGTCGCTAGCCGGAAAGCGGATTCTCACCCTCGGACCTCCCGTTCTCTCATCTGTCTCTCTCGACCTGGTTATCGATGTTCGGCTATTGTACGCCAAGGCAGGGACACTGTCAAACGACATGCAGTGCAGTGCGTTGGTTACGGTGGACACCCTTTGCAGTTTTGTTCATTTGCCAGAATGATGCAGCGGTGGTATACTGGGCCGCGCATTGCCGACTGGAGGCACGTTGTCTGTACTTAGCATAATCTACTTGATTGCCGCTTTGCTGGTGGCTCTTTATGGGGGAAATGCTCTGTTCTTGTCTGTCCTCTATCTACGCCGCCGCAGAGAGCGCCCAATTCAACCTCCAATGCCGGAGGATTGGCCGGCAATTACCATACAACTTCCCATCTATAACGAATTGTACGTGGTAAAGCGCCTGGTTGATGCTGTGGCGGCGCTGGACTATCCCCGTCGTTGTCTGCAGGTACAGGTGCTGGATGATTCCACGGATGAGACTACGAGTCTGGCCCGGGCGCACGTAGCCTATCATCGTGCACGCGGATTGGACATTACGCTCATACACCGGCGGGACCGGGCCGGCTTCAAGGCGGGCGCACTAGCGCATGGTTTGGAGATGGCTCGCGGTGAGTATGTTGCCATCTTTGACGCCGATTTTGTACCGTCGCCGGATTTCCTGAAGCAGACTGTACCCTACCTACTCGCCGAGCGTGACCTGGCGTTCGTGCAGGCCCGTTGGGGATACTTGAACGTCGACTATTCGACCCTTACGGCGGCCCAGACCCTGGCCCTCGATGGCCATTTTGTGGTTGAGCACTTGGGCCGCAACCGGAATGGCCTGTTGATGAACTTCAATGGCACCGCCGGTGTCTGGCGGCGGGCAGCCATCGACGCGGCAGGCGGTTGGCAGGGTGATACGCTCACCGAGGATGTGGATTTGAGCTTGCGCTCCCAACTCGGGGGCTGGCGGGCGCTCTACCTGCCCGAGGTTGAGGTGCGACAAGAGCTTCCGCCCCAGATGGCCGCTTTCAAGCGGCAACAAGCACGCTGGGCCACTGGGGCGGCCCAGTGTCTGTTCAAGCTCGCGCGACCGTTATTGCGTGGTACCCAGAAGGCGAGCGTTCCACCCCCAGGAAAAACGCGTGCGCTTCTCACGTGGTCAAGTCGCCTGGAGGCGTTGTTGCACCTTAGTGTGTGGATTGCGCATCCCATGTCGTTGGTACTCCTGTTGCTTACGCTGCCGGTGATGCTTGGTCAGGTTCCTATGGCTTTCAACTTGACTGTCTTCTGGTTGGTGGCCCTGGGGCCGGTGGTGGCCTATGCTCTGTCGCAAAGGCATCTGTATCCCGATTGGCTGCGGCGTATGCGCTATATGCCGGTGCTGGCCTTGATTGGTACTGGCTTGGCTCTGTCCAACACCCTGGCCATCGGCAAAGGGCTTCTGGGCAGAAATCTTCCCTTTCGGCGGACACCCAAGTTCCGCATTGAGGGGCAGACGGATCGCTGGTTGGACAATCGCTACGTTTTGCCCTTTGACTGGGTCGTCGTGGGTGAATTGGCCCTGGCCGTGTATGCCCTGGCTGCTGTTGTTGTGGCGCTAATGATGGGCAATTTCCTAGCCGTTCCCTTCTTGCTATTGTACGTGGGTGGCTATGGCTACATTGGCCTGCATGGCCTGAGAGACGGCTGGGCTCATAGCCGCCTGCGCGCTCGCCACCGCCGGGTGCCGGTTGTAGTCGATTCGTAGTCCCTCCTAGAACCAGGCGACTGGGGCCGGCTCGGGCAACGTGCCCAGGAGGGTTTTCGTACTGGTTCGATGTTAGACAGGAGTCCACCTATGGCCTCGGCGTCCGATCTGGGGCCAGCTTGACGGGTGGCTCCTTTTTTTCGCAGGGGATGCCAACATGAACCGGCAGAATGGTCCTGTCCTGCTCCTGGTCGTTGTCTTTCTACTGAGCTTGCTGGTGACGGTTGGATGGGCCCGTGTCGGACTTGACCCGGCGTCCCTCCCCCGCCAGGAACCCCCGATCGCTGTGGTGCCCGAACCCATTCAAATGACCCTTGGCTGGTCGGAGGTTGGCACGCTGGGTTCGGTCCTGACCAATCACCTAGACGTGGACTATCTGTTCCGCCTGGTGGAGTTGGAAGCGCCCGTTGACCCGCCTCCGGATCAGGCAGAGATTCTGCTGTTGGGTGCTGGCGTCGTGGATGATCCTGCTGGCTGGACTATGTATCGCGATGCCTTGATCTCTGCCGGAATGACCTGGATCGAGTGGAACCTGGACACTCGAGACTTTCCGACCAGCGTAGATCTCGCCCCCTTTTCAATCGTCATCGTATTCGCCGAGTCTTTGTCGGCCTTTGATAATGACAATAGCCAAATCCTGGCCGACTGGCTGATCAGTGGCGACAAGCGGCTGTTTGCC
>JASFOV010000269.1:0-6481 GCA_050116355.1 Anaerolineae bacterium | reverse complement strand
GGCACAGCTCGGCGATTCCCTCCGGCAGGGGCGGCATGTTCAACCCATGGATACCCAGTCCCGAGATGAGACCCGGCACTTCCACGATCGCATCGGCCGGCAAATTGGGAATGAGGCCGTCGTTGGGCAGGTTGAGCTGCTGGTGGTACTCGTTGGTATTGAAGGTGATGGCCTCGACAATCTCGGGCACACCCTCGCTGATAGCCAGCTTGAGCTCATCCACCGGCTGCTCGCCGTTAACGATCGCCTGAGCCTGCGCCCAGCGGTCGGCGCGGCGCTGGCGGTTGCCGTCCCAATTTTGATGAGTCAGATGGTATTTCTCCCATGGCTTTCGGACCGGGTCGTGGGTCCAGGCCAGGTATTCGCACAAATGGGCATCCCCGGCGGTGGGCATCATGCCAAAGATCTCAAAAACCTCGCGACTCAAGGGTTCAAAGCTGCGTCGGAAACCCTTGAGCCACCGCTCGCGCAGCAGCGGATAGAGGTCTTCGCCGGTACCTTTGTCGCGGATGTCGTACACCCAGGAGAAGTGGTTCAGGCCCGCGGCCTTGATGTCCATATGGACAAATCCTTGCACGATGCCGTTAAAGAGACTGGTCCAGTTGTCATAGTTGGTGTGAACGTGAAAGTCGTCGGGATAGACCAGTCCCCAGCGTTCGGCCAGGACCGCGCCGGCCATGGCGTAGGCCCAGTAGAGCTGGTGGCATAGCCCCACAACTTTGATCCTGGTGTAGCGCTTGACCACCCAGGTCAAGCGGATCATGGGATTCGTAAAGTTCAGGAACCAGGCCTCGGGGCACAAGCGCTCCATGTCCTGGGCGATGGCCAGGATCAGCGGTGCGTTGCGGGCCGTATGTGCCAGTGCGCCGGGACCGCTGTTCTCGGCGTAGGGTTGGTGTACGCCGTGACGCAGTGGGATCTGCCAGTCCATCTCCCAGACATCTTCCCGCGGGCCGACTTGTACCGAGACGACGACGAAATCGGCGCCGGGCAGCGCTGCCTCGCGCTCCGTCGTGCTCCAGATCTTCATTTGCGCGTCCCACGACTCGTTCATGATCCCGGCCAGCCGGGTCATGGTCTCCAAGCCCGCCTCGTTGATATCTACCAGCACGATTTCGGCGCCCCGCAGTCGCTCGCTGCGGACGATGGTCGCCAGGTTGCTCAGGCCAAAGACCGCACTTCCGGCGCCGATGCACACGATTTTGGGAGAACTCTTTGCCATGGTCTATCACTCGTATGGGGTCTGATCCCAAAAAGATGCAAACTTGGCCAATCCCACATGGGTGTAGGGATGGTCAAACAGGTCCTGATAGACGGCGAATCCAGCAGTGACAATGTCACTCCCGGCTACGGCGGCATCTACGATTTGCCGGCCATTGCGTACCGCTGCCACAATGATTTCGGTGGAGAATCCATAGTTGTCGCGGATGGTGACGATCTCCTCCACCAGGCGCCCTGTCTCTTCCGCATTCGATTCCTTCCAGCCGATGAATGGCGAGACGAAAAAGGCACCCATCCGCATCGCTTGCATCGCCTGTCCCGCTGAGAAGACCAGCGTCAGGTTACTGCGGATGCCTTGCTCCTTCAACAGCGGGATCGCCTTGAAGCCTGCCTCCGTAGCCGGCAGCTTGATGACAAAGTTGGGACTGATCGCTGCCAGCCGCTCCGCCTCGGCAACCATGGCCTGCGGCTCGTCGTGGTGGGGATTAACCTCCACTGAGATTGGCTTGTCGGTTCCTGCAAACAGGTGCGCGATTTCGCGGATCGTAGTCAGGAATGGCTTACCCGTCACGCTGACGTGCCGTGGGTTGGTGGTAACCCCGTCGATGTCCCACATCTCGAGCCCGTGTGCGATCTCATCGACGAGGGCGCTATCCAGAAAGAATTTCATGGCTCAGCCTCCTAGCATAGTCGTGATCTTTTTGCCTATTCATATCCTGGATCACTGTGCAGTGATCCACTGTCTATTCTCTCACCAGTCCTAGCTTTTCTAGCCGCTCTGGCGATGGGTGGCCATCGGCCAGCCAGCCACGGGTCGCATAGTATTCGTCCAGCATCACCGCCAGGTCTGGCAACTCTCCCTCGGCCTGACCGGAGGGGCGAGCTTGCGTCAGCAACCGTTCAGGCAGGGTATCATCTGCCCGCGTGATGCCCAGCCGGTTGTTGATCACCCGCTTGATCGCAAAGATGCGTTCGCCGGTCAGGATCATTTCCTCGCCGGTTAGGTCCCAACCGGTGGCGGCGTTGACCAGTTGGGCCAGCGTTGCCGGGCTCAGCCCCACCTTGCCGATGAATTTGCAGATCCCCAGGGGATTGTACAACGACATATAGTTTTGGAAGGCCACGGCCTGCCGGCCTGCCCCCTCGTTGGAAAAGCGCTCGTACCCTTCTGGGGCCCAGGCCTCCGCGTTGACGCCGTACATCGGCCAATAGCTCAAGGCTTCCAGATGGCAGGCCCCCCGGTTGGCCGTGGCATAGTTGGCCGCCATCGAGAAGAAGGCGCGGGGATCGTGGTACGCTACCTCCAAGCCTTTCACGTGGACAGCGTATGCCTCGGCGCCGTTGTCGAGGCAAGCCGCCGCTGCCCGCACGCCGTCGGCCAGGTACTGGCCTGCGCCGCGCCGCGCGGCGATCAGCTCCACCAGCTTGAGCATGCCCGCTGGATCTCCCCAAGTCAGGGCCGTGCCCTCGGTTTCGTCGCTTAGTATGAGGCCATTCTCAAAGGCCTCGAAGGCAAAGGCGATCGTTGCCGAGGTGCTGATGGTGTCCATGCCCAGACGGTTGCAGAGATCGTTGGCCCGGCTGATAGCTGCCAAATCATCGATCTTGAGCATGGCACCGAACCCCGCCAACGTCTCGTACTCCGGTCCCTCGCCGCGGACCCCGGCGTAGGCCCCTTCGTTGATCTCGATGGCCTTGCCGCAGCCAATGGGACAGGCGTGGCAGTTTGTATCCTTGACCCAATACTCCTCGTGGAGGGTCTGTCCAGAGATGGCCGCTGCTCCCTCCTCCCACGAGCCATCCTGCCAGTTGTGGATCGGCAGGTCGCCGGTCATCTCCGTACCTGACATGCCGCCCGCTGTGCCGTACATCGACATGCCCTTGGAGCCTTCCCGGATCTCAGGGGTCAGCTCCCGTACCAGGGCGCTGAACCCCGCTCGGTCGGCGTAGCTCGGTCGCTCCTTGCCCCTGGCCACAATGCCCTTGACCCGCTTGCTGCCCAGTAGCGCGCCGATGCCGCCGCGACCAGCGGCCCGGCTATGAGTGCGTCCTCCTTGCATCACCGACGCAAAGTGCACTTGGTTCTCGCCCGCCGGGCCGATGACTGCCGCACGGGCCTTGGGATCGGTCTCGGCCAGCAACTGGTCGAAGGTGTCAAAGGTGTCCAGGCCCCACAAGTCGCTCGCATCGCGAATTTCAGCCGTGCCATCGTGGACGTAGAGGTAGACAGGCTGCTCCGCCCTTCCGGTGATGACCAGGCCAGCCACCCCGGCGGCACGCAGTTCGGCGCCAAAGTGGCCCCCCATGTTGGCCTCGTTCCAGATACCGGTCAAGGGGCTGCGCCCGCACCAGCTGCTCCGGCACCCGGTCGGCGCAAAGGTGCCGCTCAGCAGGCCGTTAAAGATGTACACAGGATTGCGCGGGTCCAGTGGCTCGATCTCCGGATCCATCTCCTCGGCATAGAGCTTGGCCGCGTAGCCGCTTCCCAGAAAAAACTTCTGTGCGTCAGCGTCCCGGATGGGCTCGGCCCGCACCTCATCGCTACCCAGATCGATACGCAAGTATTGGCCAGCATACACAGGTGACATAAGACTCTCCAATTCTAGAATGTGCTTCTTTCTCTGTTACAGTGTTACAAGATTCCCTAACAGGGAGATGGCGATGTAGCTCACGATACCGGCGGCCAGCGCTGCGCTCAAGCCGGCCAGCAAGGGTCTCAGGCCCAATCCCTTGAACGCCCGCAGGTCGGTACTCAGCCCCACGGCTGCCAGGGCAATCACCATCAGGGTTTCGGCCCAGCCCTTCACCAGGCTATGGACGCTCTGCCAGGTGGCCTGGTCCCATAGGCCAAAGGCATTCCCACCGGCGTTGATGGCCGCATCGCCAGCGGAACGGACCACAGCTAGGACCAGGAACCCGACGATAAAGAGGGGCAGTAGCCGCAGGAAGCGCATCTTGCCGCCGGATTCAACCGGCTCCTGCGCTGTGCGGGAGTAGCGAAAGGCCATCAAGGGCAGGACGATGGCCATGAACACATTGCGCACCAGCTTGGTGACCGTGGCTGCGTCTAAGGCCTGCGGTGCGGAGAACACATCGGCATACGCTTTGGCCGCCCCGACCACTTGAGATGTATCATGCACCGACGTGCCCAAAAAGAGCCCGGCGCTCAGCGCCTCACCGCCAAAGATGGTATTCGCCACATAGGGATACACTAGCGTCGCGAATAGCCCAAAGATGGTGATGACGGCCACGGCGTAGGCTACTTCCTCCTCTTTGGCATCGATGGCCGGGCCGGTGGCCACGATGGCCGATACGCCGCAGATGCTGGTACCCACTGCGATGAGGGCACCCAACCGCTCGGGCAACTGGAGCCACCCGTTGATGCGCGCCGTGATCAACAGCGCACTGCCAATGCACAACAGCACGATGGGTACACCGTAGGCCCCCAGCCGGACCACGTCAAAGATGGTCAATCGGATGCCCAACAGGATGATGCCTAGGCGCAGGACCTCTTTCATGCCAAAGCCAAGTCCCGGCTTGAGCACCTGCGGCAAGGGCACCGCTGCCCTGATGACCAGGCCCAGCAGGATGGCCGGCAGCACTGCCGAGATGGGCGTCTTGTCAAAGCCCAGCAGCTTCTCTCCGATCCAGTCGCTGAGCCACAGGCTCAGCCAGGCGAGCAGGATAGCCGCCAGCAATCCGGGCAGCAGAGTGGAGACACGGTTGATCCACGTGCGCAGGCAGGCCTTTCCCATGGCACCCATGCAATGCCCACGTTGGTTGGTAGTCGGAATAGTCACAGGGTGATTTCCTCGTATGGTTCCCTTTATTTCATGCCGGTGGTGGCAATCCCGGTCGTGATATTCCGCTGCAAGAAGGCGAACACGATCGTAATCGGTAGCAGCGTCAGAACCGTCATGGCCAGGATCAGGTGCCACTGAACGTTCAATTGCCCTTGGAACGACTGGAGGCCAACTTGCAGGGTAAAGACCTCGCTACGACTCAGTACAACCAGCGGCCACAAAAAGTCGTTCCAGCGCCACATCACCGAGAATATCGTCAGAACCGCCAATGCCGGTTTCGCCAGGGGAAGGATGACATGCGTGTAGATGCGCCACTCGCTGGCACCGTCGATGCGTGCTGCATCGATCAGATCGTCGGGGATGGTCAGCATGTACTGCCGCAGCAGAAAGACGCCCGTCGGTGTAGCTGCACCCGGCACGATCACCCCCAACAGGTTGTTGTTCCAGCCAACGCGGGTGATGACCAGGAACACCGGCACCAGCACCACCGACAAGGGGATCATGAGCGTACTGATCATGATCAAAAAGATGGCAGTACGTCCCCGAAACTGATATTTGGACAGCGCAAAGGCGGCCATGCTGTTCACCAATAGCGTCAGCAGGGTGGCGGCGACGGTCACCACCACACTGTTGCGAAAGTATACCGCAAAGTCAAAACTCTCTATGCCTTCGATATAGTTGTCCAGGCTGAAGGCAATGCGTTCGACGGGTTGCCGGTCATTGATGTCGACCTTGATGATCTCTTCGGGATTGGCCGGGTCCACCAACTGCGCTTCGAGACCGATGCGGCGCACCTGCGCCAGCTGGACCGTGGAACCATCCTCCAGGGTGACCTCATACAGCGGCAGGGGTTCGTCGTAGCCTTCGACCTCGACAGTCTCCTGACGATAGGGCCAGATGCGCGGTGGAAACTTGACCACTTCTGCCGATGTCTTGAACGAGGATAGCACCAGCCAGACTACCGGTCCGAACATGAGGATCACCCCGAATGCAAGATACAGGTAGGTGAGCATGTCCGTGATGTGCAGGCGACTGCGGCCGCGGGTGCGCGTTAGAAAATCCAGGACTGCGCTCATCGTCCTAATCCTCCTCCCGGCGTACCACCAGCTGGATCACCGTCAAGACAACCAATACACCGGCCATGAGCAGCGAAGCTGCTGCGGCGATGCCAAAGCGTTTGGTCGGGCTGGCAAAACCGTTGTCATAGATATATTGGACCAGGTACAGGGTGGCCGTGCCTGGTCCGCCTCCGGTGAAGGCGAATACCACATCGAATACTTGCACAGCGCGGATCAATGTCAGGACCAGCACCACTGTCATCGACGGCATCAGCAGGGGCAGCGTAATATTCCGGAAGGACTGCCAGTTGTTGGCCCCGTCGATTTCAGCGGCTTCGTATAGCTCGGACGGGATTGCCTGCAGGCCGGCCAACAAGATCAGCGTGTAGAAACCCATGG
>JASFOV010000268.1:0-6484 GCA_050116355.1 Anaerolineae bacterium | reverse complement strand
CCGGCCCAGCCCGCCATCTTTGCCACCGGCCCCTTGACCACCATCTTTCCCGTCGTAACCAAGGCCGTCGCCACCTTTCGCTCGCCCCTTACCGGCGAGTATGGCGAAAGCCATGCCGGCGGCCAGTTCGCCTCAGCGCTGCGCTACGCCGGCTACGACAGCTTGGTCGTCACCGGCGCCGCCGGACGGTTGGTCTACCTCGTCATCGACGGCGATACGGTCGAGATCCGCCCCGCCGACGCGATGGCCGGTATGAATATCGTCGAGACGGGCCGCATCATCCGCGATCGGATCGAGGGCGCTGGCCATCGCAGCATCATCCGCATCGGCCCAGCCGGTGAGCGTGGTCTTGGCTACGCCAACGTCAATGTCGACACTTTCCGCCACTTTGGCCGCCTGGGATTGGGCGCGGTTCTGGGCAGCAAGAACCTGAAAGCCATCGCCGTCATCGGCCAGCAGCACCTGGCGCTGCCGGATGATAGCCGCACCTACAAAAAGGTCTATGCCGACATCTATGACCGGGTGCTGCATACCGACGCCATGACCAAGTACCATGAGCTCGGCACCCCGGCCAACGTTGTGCCCTTGAACGAGCTGGGCGCCTTGCCCACCTACAACGTCCGCCAGGGCTATTTTGGCGAAGCCGACGAGATCAGCGGCGAGGCCTTTGCCCAGGACGAATTGATCACCAAGCGGGCCTGCGCCGGCTGCCAGATTGGCTGCATTCACGTCGCCCTGTACCGCCGGCCCTTTGCGCCCGGCTGGGAGTACGAGTCAACGCTGGTCGCCTACGACCACGAATTGGTCTATGCCGTGGGTTCGCTGCTAGGCATCGGCGACCGGCCCGATGTCCTGCGCCTCATCGAGGATATCGACAAAGCGGGCCTGGACACCATCTCCTGTGGCACGGCCCTGGCCTGGGCGACCGAGGCCACGGAACGAGGCCTCATCACGCCCCAGCAGTTCGGTGGCATCAAACTGCGCTGGGGCGATGCGGAGCGCTACGCCCAGGCCATCGACGCCATCGTCCGCGGCGACTCGGAAGTGAGCCAATGGTTGGGCCGCGGGGAGGTAGCCGCCGCGCGCCATTTTGGCGGCCAGGACTATGTGGCCGCCGTGGGCGGCCAGGGGATCGCCGGCTATTGGACCGGCTACGCGCACGTCTTGGGACACCTGCTCGGCGCGCGCCACTCGCACCTCGACAATGGCGGGTATGCCATCGATCAGAAGCTGGAGCCATACACCGACGAGGCCATCATCGAGCGGATCATCGACGACGAGGCGGAGCGTATCGTCCAGACCAGCATCGCCATCTGTCTCTTTGCCCGCGGCGTCTACGACCTGGACACCATCAGCCAGGCGCTGGGCAGCGTAGGCATCGACTGCAGCGCTGCCGACCTGCGAGCTCTGGGCGAACGGGTCTATTGGGAGCGGGTCCGGTTGCGCGAGCGACTGGGCTTCCAAGCCCAACGGGAGGAAGTACCGCGGCGCTTTTACGAAACACCCACACCCCGGGGCCGGCTGGAGCCTGGACGGATTGCGCACATGCTCGAGATCTATGCCGCCCGCCGGGCGGCAGAAGGCTAGGGGGGACCCATGCGATCCAAGTGGCTCGGTTTGCTGGCCGGCCTGATCCTCGTGCTGGTTGCCGGGTTTGTCGCAGCCTCGCTCTGGGCCAAGCCCGCACGCCAGCACCCCTTCTTTGCCCAGTTCGAGCACAACCCGTTGGTGATGGCCCACCAAGGCGGGAATGGCTTGTGGCCCGACAATACCTTGTACGCCTTCGAGCGCGCAGCAGCATTGGGCGTGGATGTACTCGAGATGGACATCCACAGCACAGCCGACGGCGTCCTGGTCGTCATGCACGACAGTACCGTGGACCGCACCACCGATGGCCACGGCGCTATCCAAGATATGACCTTGGCCGAGTTTCAAGCCTTGGACGCGGCCTACCACTGGACCGCCGACGAGGGGCAGTCCTATCCCTACCGGGGGCAAGGCATCGCCGCCCCGGCGCTGGCGGAGGTCTTTGCGGCGTACCCCGAGATGGCGATGAACATCGAGATCAAACAAGCGGAGCCGTCGATTGCGGCTCCGCTCTGCCAACTGATCCGCGACTATGGGCTGGAGAACCAGGTGCTGATCGCCTCCTTCCACCAGAAAGCGATAGAGGAATTCCGGCAAGCCTGTCCGGAGGTGGCCACAGCGGCTGGACAGAACGAGGTCATCGCCCTGTTCGCCTTGAGCAAAGTCTTTGTCGAAAGTGCCTACAGCCCCGCCGCCCAGGCCCTACAGGTGCCTGAATACCGCAGCGGCCTGCACGTGATCACGCCCCGCTTTGTAGAGGCCGCTCACCGCCGCAAGCTACAGGTCCATGCCTGGACGATCAACGAGGTGGGAGATATGCAGCGCATGCTTGACCTGGGCGTGGACGGCATCATCACCGATTACCCCGATCAGCTGCTGGAGTTGTTGGGGCGCTGATCACGTTCCGCCGCGTCATCTTCATCGCTATCCCAACCGATGATCCACACGCACAGGCCGGCCAGCAGGATCGTGGCCACGATCAGGGCCAGCCACTGGCCAGCCTCGAAACCAACGTCGCGAGCGGTCAAGAGCAAGATAAGGACCATGCCCACAGCCAGAACCGCCCAGGCCGTCAACTGCGGGTGACGGCTCACCCAATTCCTGATCGACATCTTTCCACCTCCGGAACCCCCACCTAGATCGGAACCATCACCATCCGATCCCGAAGCCGTTTGATCCATAGCTCCGGCATCGTCTCGACGAGGTCGTCCAACACCTCGCGCCAGATCCGGTGCAGGTTTGAATAGTCCTCCGCTCCGTACCCCTCCTCCTGCAGCACAGATCGCACCGCCGGAGACATCCACTCCGGCATCAGGACGATATTGGCCTCACACATCAACGTGGTTGTTTCTTCTTCCAGGGCCTCCAGCAACCCACAACCCGCCTCGGACAACGACCCGCCCGACCGGAGACAAAAGAGATCGGTGACCGCCACCAGATTCTCCACCTGCCAGGCGATCACGCCGGTCAACAGGTCCTCCTCTAGAGCGACCATCAGCCCTTTGCTAAACAGCCACTCCATCACCTGCGCCTCGCCGGTCGTCGTATCCTGGCGGCAAGCATCCACCAGCTCGGCGATCCCCGACAGGTCGCCGCGCGTGGCCCGCCGGATCCGGATCTTGTCCCCCATCAGCCCCTACCCCCAACACCAGGTCGGTTCAACCGCTCAGGGTGCATCGAAAAGACACTCCATAAACAGCTCGTCATAGTAGACGCCATCGATCTTGGCCTGCCGGGCCAGCACCCCCCGCGTCTCAAAGCCCAGGCTCCGGTAATAAGCCTGGCCTGCTTGATTATGGGCCAGGACATAGACCACCGATTTTTCGTAACCCTGTTCCCGGGCAAAGGCCAGGGTCCTCGCCGCCAGTTGGCGGCCGATCCCCTGCCCGCGATACGGGGCGCGGACGTAGGTGCCCACATGGCACACGTGAGCCATGGCTGAGGTGTAGGTAACGAACGGCTCGATCACCTGGAAGGCGGCGATCCGGCCCGCCACCTCGGCGACAAACACCTCACTGCGCGGTCCCAGGCTCTGCAGAAAATCTCGCTCGGCCTCGGCGGTCCAGTGCCCCGTCAAGACGGTCTCCCGTCCCGCGGCGATGATCTCGTTCAGGACCCCGGCCACCCCGGCCGCATCCTGCAGATCCCCGCGCCGCACAGGTCGGACGGTCACGCCGTCAGTGCTCATTTTATGACCGTCTGCACGTGCTGGGCCCACGCTGTCCTCACCTTCTCGCGCAACTGGTCCAATTCCCCGTCGTTAACAAAGACCCGGTCGGCCAGCTTCGCCTTCTCCTCCTGGGGCGACTGGGCATCCACGCGCAACACGGCCTCCTCCTCGGTGAGGCCGCGCCCCGAGACCAGGCGCTGGATCTGGAGCGAGCGCGGGGCGGTGACCACCCACAGGCGATCGTAGGCGCGGTACATGCCTGCCTCGATCAGCTTGATGGCCTCAATGACCACGATCGCCGCCGTGGCCCGGGCGATGCGCTGCCCGACCTCGGCGATGGTCGCCGGATGGACCGCAGCCTCCAGGCGGCGCAGGGCATCGGCATCCCGGAACACCAGCTCGCCCAACACATGGCGATCGATCTGGCCATCGCCATCCAGGATCTCGGGGCCGAACGCCTCCACCACCGGGCCATAGGCGGGCCCGCCCGGCTGCATGACTTGGTGGGCGACCCGGTCGGCGTCGATCACCTGCGCCCCCAGATCGGCCAACATGCGCGCCACTTCGCTCTTGCCGGTGGCGATGTTGCCCGTCAAGCCGATGAGAAAGGGCGTGTCCGTCTCCCCCGGAGTCAACCGGCCAGTTCGGCCCATAGCTCCAACCGCTCCTGCAACTGGCTTTCCAGATCGCCATAGAGGGCGCTCAACTCGTGCACGCGCATCGCCTCCTGCTCGGCGCTGGCCGCCAGGATCTGGCCCTCCATCTCTTTCATCTCCCGCTCCAGGCGATGGATCTCGGCTTCCAGCTCGGCCACGCGCTGCTGGCGCGCCTCTTCCGCACGCTGGGCACGCTGCTCTTCCCGCCGGGCCCGGCGCTGTTCCGGAGACCACTTTTCCTTGTCCGGATCGGCTGCTGATGCTTGGCTCTCCCGTTCGCGGGCAGCGACATACTCCTGCCAGCTCCCCGGGAACACAACCAGCTCTTTCGTCTGGGGCTCCAGGATCCAAAGCTGCGTTGCCAAGCGGTCCACCAGGTAACGGTCGTGGGTCACCAGGACCACCGTGCCCTCGAACCCGTCCAACACCGCCTCCAGCACCTCTTGACTGACAATATCGAGGTGGTTGGTCGGCTCGTCGAGCAGCAAAAAGTTGGCCCGCTGCATGACCAGCCGGGCTAGGGCCACGCGCGCTCGCTCGCCACCCGACAGGACCGCGATCGGCTTGAACACATCGTCGCCCGTAAACAAGAATCGGGCCAAAAAGCTACGGGCTTCCCCTAGCGGCAGGTTTTTGACGTCCAGAATGGTTTCGAGCACCGTCTTGTCCGGTTCCAGATCGGCGTGAACCTGAGCAAAGTAGCCGATCCGAAGGCTGGCCCCCAGCCGCGCGTAGCCGACCAGCGGCTCTAGCTCGCCCAGCAGTGTCTTCAGGAACGTCGTCTTGCCCGAACCATTGGGCCCCAACAGCGCCACGCACTCCCCCCGGCGCAGATCGAGATCGGGGCTGCGGAACAGCGGTGCATCTTGCTCATACCCCACCTCCAGGTCCTGAGTCCAGATCACCTTGTCGCCGCTGCGCAGCGGCGACTGGAAACGAAGGCTGATGGTATGTTCCTCCCGGGGCTTGTCCAGCATCTCATCCCGCTTGAAGCGTTCCAGCCGCTTGAGGCGCCCCTGGGCCTGGCGGGTGCGCTGGCCGGCCATGTAGCGCCGGATATAGTCCTCCTCCTTGGCAATGAACGCCTGCTGGGCGCGATACTCTTTCATCCGCCGTTCGTGGCGCTCGGCACGCTGCTGGACGTAGTGGCTGTAATTGCCCGAATAGGTCTCCAGCTCACCAAAGGTCAGCTCCCATACCTTACGGACCGTATGGTCCAGAAAATAGCGGTCGTGCGCGACCATCACCACGGTGCCTTCCCAGGTGTTCAAGTAGCCTTCCAGCCACTCGATGCCGTTCAGGTCGAGATGGTTCGTCGGCTCGTCCAGCAGCAGTACATCGGGCGACTCCAGCAGCAGTCGCGCCAGAAATGCCCGCGTTTTCTGCCCCCCGCTGAGGTGGGGCAGCGGCGCATCGTGCTCCTCGGGCGCAAAACCCAATCCCATCAGGACGTGTTTGGCGTGATCCTGGTAGGTATAGCCCCCCATGCGCTCGAACCGCTCGACCAGGGGGGTATAGGCCTCCAAGGCTTCCTCGGCGCGATCCGGATCGGCCATCTCGGCCTCCAACGCCTGGAGCTGAGCTTCGATCGCCCGCAAGGGTGCAAAGACCGCCATGATCTCCTGCCACAGCGTATGCTCGCCCTCCAGCGTCGCACCCTGGGGCAGGTAGCCGGTCTGCAGTCCCTTGGCCCGGTGCACCCGGCCCTCAGTCGGGGGCTCTAACCCGGCCAGAATCCGCAGCAGGGTCGTCTTGCCGGTGCCGTTGCGACCGACCAGCGCGATCCGGTCTCCATGTGCGACGCTGCACGAGACATTCCAAAAGATATCGTCGGGATCAAACGACTTGGCCAAGCGCTCGGCCAGGATAATAGACATCCGTTTCCACTTCGGTTCAAGATACGTGGGACGCCGGGCAGCCGGCCGTCGACGTCAACACTCCCGGTCTCGGTGGTGCGCCCTGGGCGTCCTTCAAGGGTCCAATTATACCATATCGCGCAACGCCGACCAATTCCCAGCCCATTTGTGCCGCGGCTTTCAGCGCTCCGGAGATAGTGTTTCTCTTTCGGTGG
>JASFOV010000267.1:0-6485 GCA_050116355.1 Anaerolineae bacterium | reverse complement strand
CAATTCCGCAGCCAGCTCGTCCGTCGGCTTGCTGCCAGTGGCCAGTACAATGCTGCTGAATCCCTCGAGCATCTGGCGCTGACCGCCCAAGTTCACCAGAACTCCCTCGTCGGTGATGGCTTCGGCCTGGGCACCGGTGATCATGTGCACGCCCAATTGTCCCAGCCGGTGCAGGAGGTAGGGGCGCGGGATGCGGGGCATGTCGCCGGCTATGCTATCCAGCATCTCGATAAGCGTCACATCGCGACGGCGATCGGCGAGGTACTCGGCCGTTTCTGCGCCTACCATACCACCGCCCAATACCGCGACTTTGGGTCCGACAAACGCCTTGCCGGTGAGAACATCTTTGGCCTGCACGACCTCGGGCCGGTCGATGCCGGGGATCGGCGGTCTCTGCGGTAGAGCGCCGGTGGCAAGGATGACTACGTCCGGTTCTTCCTGGCGCACCAGGTCGGCCGTTACCCCTGTTTGCAGCCGCAGATCCACACCGTATTTTTTCAGGAGAGGCACGCGGTTGGAGATGGCGTTGAGTAGTTCTGCCTTGTGTGGCGGCGCTGCAGCAGCGTGGATCTGCCCACCAAGCTCAGTTTCCTGTTCGAACAATGTGACTCTGTGACCGCGCCGTGCGGCCAGGAGCGCGGCCTCCATCCCGGCCACGCCGCCGCCAACGACCCATACCTTTTTCGGCTGACTGACCACGGTCAGATCCCAGCCCAGCTCCCGGCCCAGCTCTGGGTTGTTGTTGCAGTGACGGTAAGGCATGGTACAGGCGTCCGCACAACCAAAGCAGCGGCGAATCTCCTCAAAGCGCCCCTCGAGGGCTTTTTGCGGAAATTCGGGATCGGCCAGCGAGGCGCGACCCATGGCCACCAGGTCGGCGTGTCCTTCGCGGACGATCTGTTCCGCTAGGTGGACGTCTGTGATCCGGCCGACAGCGATCACGGGAATGCTCACGACTCGCTTGATGGCTGCCGCCGAGTAGACATTGAACCCCCAATCCATGGCCATGGGCGCGACCACCATACCCAGAGATGGTCCTACGTTGCCGATGGAGACGTGGATCATGTCGATGCCTGCACCCTCGAGACGCGCCGCAATGCGGGCCGTATCCCTGATCGTCAGACCGCTGCCCAGCGGCAGCTCCTCACCGATGATACGGAAGCCAACCGGGTAGTCCGGTCCCACGTACTCGCGCACCCGCTGCACCACCTCCAGTGCGAATCGCAGGCGCTTCTCGAATGTGCCGCCGTAGGCGTCGTCGCGGCGATTGAACCACGGCGAGAGGAACTGGTTGATCAAATAGCCGTGCGCACCATGGATCTCTACGGCGTCGAAGCCAGCTTCTTTGGCCCGGCGGGCGGCCTGGCCAAATGCTTCTACGAGATCTTTGATCTCGGGAATGGTGAGCGCTCTGGGTACTACGCCTACACCTGGATCTGGGATGGCTGAGGGCGCGACAATCTCGCCCCCGGAATGTTCAGGTCGAGCCCGGACACCCCCGTGATGGATCTGGAGCGCGATCGAGGCCCCATGCTCGTGCACAGCCCGGGTGAGCTGCTGAAAGCCAGGGATAAAGCTGTCGTCGTAGATGCCCAATTGCGTCGGCACGCACCGACCGCCGGGATCGACGGATGTGTATTCGACGATGATCAACCCCAAGCCGCCTTCGGCGCGCCGACGATGGTAGGCGATGAGTTGGTCCGTCACGGCATGTTCTGTGGATCCGAAGCCGGTATCCATGGGGGGCACAACGATGCGGTTGCGAACTGTCATGCCGTTGATGGTGATCGGCTGGAAAATGTGCTGTACGGTCTCGTTTTGCATGAGTGGCTCCTATTCTGCGATGTGGTCCAAGGCGTCGGCCCCAAACCAGGTGGTCAGGAGAGTGCGAGCGCCTCGGAGGGTGAGGGCTACTAGGATGGCCTTGGCCAGATCGGCCAGGAAGAATGGCGCGATGCCCAAGCGCCAGGCCCCGTTCAGGGCGGTCGGTAGGGAAGAGGCGCCCGTGACCCAGAGCCATATGGCAAGCCATGAGGCCCCGCTGCTGTAGATCACGGCGAGCGCCGCCAGAGATGCGATGAGCCAGCCGAGCCAGCTGGCGGCCTCTGATTTCTCCGCAAGCCAGCCGGCTGCGAATGCCGCCGCGGGGAAGGCCACAAGGTAGCCACCCGTTGGACCCAAGAGCACAGCGGGACCACCGGTTCCTCCAGCAAATACAGGCAGGCCCACAACGCCCACCGTCAGATAAAGTAGCTGGCTAGCGGGTCCTCGCCGGCTGCCGAGCACGAGCCCCGCGCCGATGACCATCAGAACCTGGAGGGTGATGGGCACGGGGGAGAATGGCAGACGAACTGCAATCTGCGCCCCCAGCGCTGTCAGGGCGGCGAACAACGTGGTAAGGGTCAGATCCCTCACTACTGGACTGATATTCTCGAATGTTTTGACTCTTGCGTGCACGATTTTCTCCTTGGCTTGGTATGGTTTTTATTCTATCACGTCCGCACCGGCACCCGGCTCGTGCCCGGTTTGACTACTTGTTTCTGGCTCCTTGGGTGCTCGGACCCCGACGCCGGCTTGACGACCGGTGGCTGAGGGGAGAGCTTTTGGGCGCGCCTGCCACTGTAGGTACAGGATTACCAGCAAACCGACCAGCAATACCGCACCGGTGAGCCAAAAGACCGACTGCAAGCCCCACCGTTCGGCGGCAGCTCCCAAGCCGATAGGGCCCAGGGTAGTGCCGATGCTACCGGCCATGATAAAGAGGCCAGTGGCGATGCCACGATTGGCTGTTGTGCTGTGCTCGGCGATGGCGGCATTGCCAGCGGTGAAGTACATGCCAAAGGCTATCCCGTCTCCGATCATGATCAAGGTCAACAGCGCCGACGAGCTGGTAAAAGGGATGGCAAACATGACCAGTATGGACAGGGCCAAGGCCCCAACCATCAGGTAGCGACTGGAGATGAGGTCGGCCAGGGCGCCGGTCGGGAGCCGTACAGCCGATGAGGAGAGCATGCGAGCAGAAAAGATGGAGCCAATGGCAGCCGTGCTGATGGCGAGGGAAGCGGCGTACAGGGGAAAGAAGTTGAATGTGGCCCCTTCGTTGGCCATGGCGATGCCTAGGTTGCCGATACAAGCGGCCAGAAGGACAGGTTCGCGGCGCAGGATGGCGAGCCGGGTCGAGAGAGACTGCGCTTGGCTGGTCGCCAGCTCCTGGGGCTGACTGGCTGACCGAACCGGTCCCCAGCGGAGGATCACAAAGGAGGCCAGGACGACCACGGTGGCGACTTGAAAGGCAGCGCTGAAGCCCAGATCTTCGGCTATCCGCCCCCCGACTCCCGAGCCCACAGCAAATCCGATCCCCATGCAGGTGGTATAGAGCCCAATGGACAGGCCCCGATCGGGTTCGTCGGCGATGTCGCTGACAAGCGCCAGGCCCAGGTAGAACGTGGAAGCCACTCCGACGCCGGTCAGGATGCGGGCAGGATAGAGGAGGTATGGGTTGCTGGTCAAGGCGCAGAGCAGATAGGAGGCAGCAAAAAGCAACAAGCCGCCACCCACTACGATCCGGCGGTTCACTCGGTCAGACAGCGAACCAACCGGCACCGATAGTAGTAAGCCGGTGAGGCCTTCTGTGCCGCCCATAAAGCCGATCATGGTCAGTGTTGCCCCCAAACTACTGGCGAACAGTGAAAATGTTGCACGCTGGATCCCAATGGCCACGTCTGCCAGAAAGACCATGGCAAAGAGGGCGAGCAGATCCTCCCGTCTGGCAATGCGTCGCACTCGGATCATGATAGCCGTGAATGGAACTCCCTAGGCCCAGGATGGGTCAGAACTTGGCCGGCCAGCGCGCCCGTGAACTGGCCTTGCTCGAGGGCAATCTGGCCGTTGACCAACACATAGTCGATGCCGACGCAGTATTGCCGGGGCTCGAAATAGGTGGCCATGTGGGCGATGCGGTCCGGGTCAAAGACACAGAGATCGGCGCGCATGCCGGGCGCTATCCGGCCCCGGTCGGGGATGCCAACCGCCTGGGCGGGCAGTGACGTCATCTTGCGCACCGCCTCTTCCAGCGAGAGGAGACGGTCTTCACGAACGTAGGTGCCCAGTACTTTGGGAAAGGAGCCAAAGAGCCGGACAGCAGGCGCATCGCCGACGTGAACCAATGGCGGATCTTGTTCCACTGCATAGCCATCGGTCCCAACCATGGTCGCCGGGTGGTTTAGAATCTCTTTCACATCGCCTTCGTTGCGCCAGCTTCCCCAGAAGGTATTGCCCTCATCTTCGAGCAGGAGATCGGCTGCCGTCGAGATGGCATCGGTGCCGCGCATAGCAGCAATCTCGGCCAGGCTACGCTCCACGTACTGGGGGAAGCAGATGGACCGGTTGATGATGTACATGTCGCCGAACTCAAATTCGGTCTTTTGGGCGGCTTGCCGAATCTGGCTATCGCGCGCCTTCTCCTTGCGCGCCTGGTCCTCGATCTCCTTGCGTTTGCCGGGGTCTCGCAGCAAGGTCATAAAGTCATCCAGAGTCCGGCGCTTGCCCTGCGCATCGAACTTGTCCTCTGTTTCGATGAGAATGGAGAGCATGGAGGTACTGCTATACCCCGTCCAGGGAAGGACGTCCATATAGACCTCAGCACCCCGCTGCCGGGCCTCGTCAAAGAGAGCGAGCTGGTGCTCGGGCAGTGGCCCTTCGAGCTTCTTCTGCTGGGTGAACATGCGCGCCGTGTGGTGAGAGAGAACGCTGCGGATCGGCGTCTCCTGCGCAATCTGATAGAATTCTTTGGCACCGTCGAGCGTGCGGTAGCCCCGGATATGGGACATGTAGCTGCCCCCATGGTGGGCGGCGACACGCGCCAGTTCGATGATCTCCTGGGTCGTGGCATTTCTGCCGGGCTTGTAGACCAAGCCTGTGGTCAAGCCCCACGCACCCTGCTCCATGGCCTGAGCGACCCATTGCTTCATTGCCTGCATTTCCTCGGTGGTGGGTTCGCTTCGTTCTCCGCCTTGATCTTCCAAGCCCATTACAGCGCTACGGACGGTACTATGGCCAATGAAGCAGACTAGGTTAACGCCCGTGCCCCGGGCCTCGATCCGGTCTCGAAAACCGGCAAAATCCGTCCATTCGATGGCCACCTGGTCCAAGTCGGCGTTGCACATGTCGGCCATGTGCATCTGCAAATGAGGCCGGTTCTTGTGACTGACGGGAAACTGGGACATGCCACAGTTGCCGACGAGTTCGGTTGTGACACCCTGCTGCAGCGAACTCCACGCTCCGTTGTTTTTGAGGATCGTCCAGTCCGAGTGGGAATGGGCGTCGATGAAGCCTGGGGAAACCACCTGATCGCGGACGTCCAGCGTCCGCCGGGCCTCCGCTCCGGCCAAGTGGCCCACGGCGCCTATTTGCCCATTGCGGATGCCGACATCCGCTCTGAACCAAGGATTGCCAGAGCCATCGACGACCCGTCCGTTGGCCAAGATAATATCAAACATCCTTTTCTCTCTCCCTATACAAAGAATGGGTTGCCGGTGATGAAGCGAGTCTCATCGGAGGCGAGGTACAGGGCCGCATGGGCTACCTCCTCTGGATGGATCAACCGGCCGCGCGGCAGCCGTGCCTCGTAGATCCGCTTCGCTTCTTGCAGGTCATCGGAAATCTCGCGATAGACGACGTTCATCAGCGGGGTGTCGACCGCTCCAGGACAGATTGCGTTGATCCGGATGTTTTGCTGAGCATAATCATTGGCGATCTGCCGGGTGAGTATGACGACCCCGCCCTTGGCAGCAGAATAGGCCGGCGAGCGTGGCGCACCCAATAGCCCTGCCCCCGATGCGGTGTTGATGATGGTGCCACCGCCTTGCTCCAGCATCACCTGGATGCCATACTTGCATCCCAAAAAGACCCCCTTGAGATCGACGGCGATGACGCGGTCCCAGTCCTCCTCGCTGCACTCATGGACGGGTATCCGGTGGCCGATCCCTGCATTGTTGAAGAGAATATCCAGCTTGCCATACGTTTCGACCGTCGACTCGATCATGTGCTGGACATCTGAAGCTATCGTGACGTCGGTGGGGACAAAGATCGCGTCGGCGCCGCGCTGACGCAGCTCGTCCACAACTCTGTTACCGCCTGTCGAGTCGATGTCGGCAACAACGACGGTGGCCCCTTCGCGGGCAAAGAGCCGGGCGGTGGCCTGGCCGATGCCCGAGGCGCCGCCAGTGATGATCGCTGTTTTGCCATCTAGTTTCTTGCCGGATGATTGCATGTCAGTCCAACATCTCCTCGGTCACCAGTTTGAGCGGCAGCGAGCTGTAGCTCATCAACTCGTCGTGAAAGGCCTTGAGCTTGAACTGGTCCCCTTTTTGGGCCTGATACTTCTTTCTGAGGTCGAGCAGCATGGCGAACCCGACCTGGTACGAAGAGGGATACGTTGGGCGCGTGGTATAGTAGCGGGTCTCGCTTTCGGCCCAGCGAGGCTC
>JASFOV010000266.1:0-6489 GCA_050116355.1 Anaerolineae bacterium | reverse complement strand
GACACCATACCCACCTTCACACCCTCATCAGCAGTGCCCCCGCAACCGGCAAGCGCCAGCGAAAGCACCAACAACATCGCAATGGTAGCAAAGACCCACTTCTTCATTATTCTCCTCCTTTGGTTCGAATTTTCTTGGGTTTGCTTTGAAACGGACGGTTCAATCGATGATTGCTTATCAGTCGAGCCATCACCCCCTTGTCTTCATTGCCAAAGTATCTGGTGGCGACCAATGCCGCTATTATACCCGATTTCTCGTCATTAGGCAAGATATTTGTTTCAGAAGAGTTACAGACTAGAGTGGCGGCAGATCCCCGTCGCCTTTAGATGAACCCTCGGCCCCGCCGCCCACCTCTAACACCTCACGGGGCCGGCTGCCCGACTGCTCGGGACCGATGATCCCCTGCTCTTCCATAGTGTCGATCAACCGTGCAGCGCGCGAATAGCCGATACGCAACTGGCGTTGCAGCATCGAGATCGATGCGCGCCGGTGCTTTTGGACAAGGGCGATGGCCCGCGGTAGCATCTCATCCTGTTGCGCCGCCTGCTCTTCGGCCGCTTCGATCTCCTCCCACATGCGCTGCTGGATCACTTCTTGGGACTGGACCGGCTCCTGCGCCAGGCGCGCGCCCTTCCAATGCCTCACCAGTGCTGAGAGCTCCTGGTCCGATACAAAGCAACCCTGGATGCGCTGCAACTTGCTGGTGTCAGGCGCCATAAAAAGCATATCGCCCCGACCCAGCAATTTGTCGGCGCCCGTGGTATCGATGATCACGCGTGAATCGACGCCACTGGTCACAGCAAAGCTGATCCGAGCCGGGAAATTGGCCTTGATCAGCCCGGTGACAACATCCACGCTGGGTCGTTGGGTGGCAATGACCAAATGCATGCCCACAGCGCGGGCCATTTGGGCAATGCGACAGATCGAGCGCTCCACCTCGTCGGGGGCGGCCATCATCAGATCGGCCAGCTCGTCGATGACGATCACGATATAGGGTAAGGGCTTTTCACCTTTGGCCAGCAGTCCCCGGTTGTAAACATCGATGTTGCGCGCCCGGGCGCGGTTGAGCTGCCGGTACCGGGTCTCCATTTCCCGAGTTGCCCAATTGAGCACGCCAACAACCCGCTCCAGCTCAACCACCACCGGTGCCCGCAAGTGGGGGATCCCATTGTACGCGGTCAGCTCTACCATCTTTGGATCGATCATGATGAACTGAACCTCGGCCGGCGTCCGTGTACAGAGCAACGAGGATACAATCGCATTCACGCAAACACTCTTGCCCGAGCCAGTTGCTCCGGCAATGAGCAAATGGGGCATGGCAGCCAGATCGATGGCAATCGGGCTGCCGGCCACATCCTGCCCGAGGGCAATGGGCAAGGGCCCATCAATGCCTCTGAACAACTCGGTCTCCAGAACCGAGCGGAGCGGCACGAGTGCAATCTCGGAATTTGGCACCTCAATGCCGACAATGGATCGACCAGGCACAGGCGCCTCGATACGAATGGGGGACGCGGCCAGCGCTAGAGCCAAATCGTTGGCCAGGTTCGAGATCTTGCTGACCTTGATTTTGGCCCGGCTGACACCCCCGTTGCTATTCCGTTTTTCCACGTAGCCAGGCTCAACCCCAAACTGAGTAACCGTCGGTCCACGGTTCACCTCGACCACCTTGGCTGGCACACCAAAACTGGCCAAGGTCTCCTGGATCACCCGGGCTCGCTCCCGGATCTCGGCATGGCTCAGCTCCTGGTCCACCGTACTGTCCAGGATATCCTCAATGGGGGGCAGATGCCACACCTGATCCCCGCCAATGATCCGCGGGAACATGCTGCCCTGAGGTCGTTCGAGGGGTTGGCTGAGTTGCACCTCGGAAGCCGCTTCCACCGTGGCAGCGGGCTCGCCAGCGGGGGCAAAGGAAGACGGGCGCGGCAGGTTCACCCGAGTCTGGCGAAGCCGGTCGGTCACTTGCTGGACGGCCTCGCTCAGTGCCCGCCACATCTCCCGCAACGACATGCCCAGGAGCATCATCAGGCTGATGATAGACAATGTGATGAGGACCAGCACGGTAGCCGGTGTTCCCAGTGCCGAGACCAGAAGTCTGCTCAACCCATAGCCGACATAGCCACCACCCGCCCCTTCAGCCGCTACTGCGCGCGGATTGTCCCCGCCGGCGATCATATGCAACAACGCCAGGCCTAACAGAAAGAGAGAGAGGGCCCCCCACAGCTTCTCCCGTTCAATGACCAAATCCCGACCCAATCCGGAAAAGATGAGCCACAGTCCAACACCCCCGAAACCGATGGGCATCAGCCACACACCCCAACCAACGGCCATTTGGAGCAGATTGATCCACCCCTCCATGAGCGCGCCGCGCTCCACCGGAACAAGGCTCAACAGGGTCAGCAGAGCCACCAACAACAGGACAATGCCAAACAACTCCGGGCGTAGGGAATCCCCGATCTCTAGCCCACCGCCTCGCTTTTTTCTACGACTGGACTTTGCCATCTCTTGACCGAAACCCTGGCCCGAACCACATCACCTGGCAGCAAAGGGGAAAACGGCTTCGTAGATCTTGGCCTTTGGCTGCCACCCGCCCGAAAGCCCTGCTGCGGTTCAGGATCTCACAAGTCACTGTAACAGCGAGATCATCCCTTATGAGGTCAGGTACTCGCTAAACCAGGCCTATTATACCCCGCCCTCCAAAATCGCGCAAATGTTCTAATGAGCGGACGGGATCAACTTAGCTCAATCTGAGAGCCGGATTCTGTTTTCGTCACTTCAATCCGCACAGGAAACGCATCTTTGAGCTCTTCGATATGAGTGATGACCAGCACACGAGCAAAATCATCTTGGATCGAGTTAATCGCCTCCACCAAACGCTCCCGTCCCTCAGCATCCTGCGTGCCAAAGCCCTCATCAATGATCAACATCTGAAGCTGGGCGCCAGCACGGCGGGCTAAGAGCTTGCTCAATGCGATCCGGATCGCGAAATTGATACGAAACGCCTCGCCGCCGGAAAACAGCTCGTAAGATCGCGTGCCCAGCTCGTCGGCGATATTTATGTCTAGCGTCTCGACAGTGTGGCCTTTGAGCGTTTCTCGCTGTGTTTCAAAGCGTACATGCATGCGCCCGCCCGTCATCCGCGCTAGCAAGCGGTTGGCCTCGTATTCAATCTCGGGAATGGCAGCCTCAATGATCATGGCCTGGATGCCCTTTTTGCCAAAGGCCACGCGGAGTTCATCGAACAAGGCCCTCTCCTCAACTCGATCCGCCCGGTGCTTCTCGTGTCGCCTACGCTCATCGGCCAAATAGTGACAATGATCCAGCTTCTGTTGGGCCGCCCCCAGCAATTGCCTAGCCCGCGATGACTGGGCGCGCAACTCCTCGACCTCCTGGACCTTGGTCTCAGTTTGGGCAGTCACCTCAGGCAATCGAGCGACTTCGGCTGCCAGTCCCTCTCGCCTAGTCCGATCTGCGGTCAAGCTCTCCTGCCAGCGCATGCGCCGCGCCTCGAGGTTCTCTAGGGCCGCGCGTTCCTCATCGACTCGCTCCAGAGCTGTCTGAAGTTGTTGGTACACCCCTTCAAAGCTGGTCAGTGACGCGGCATGCAGCTTGGCTTGTTCGTGAGCCTCACGCTCGTAACCTAGTGCTTTCAGCGCGTTTGCCAGCCCTGCCAACTCGGCCTGCTCCTCTGGGGCATAATCCCCTTCTTTCAGGCGACGTTCCAGCTCGGCCAACTCGCCCCGCTGTGACCCGAGCTGATCGGCGGCCTGCCGGGCTTCCGCCAGCGCGCTTTCTAGCTGCGCCTCTTGGCGTTGGTAGGCCGCGTGCCCGCCCAGTTCGCGGTCCAGGCGCTCGATCTCTTGCTGCCACTGCTTGTGCTCGGCCTCAACGTCGCGGGCCCGCACGGTATTGGATCGGTGATCGGCAGCCAACTGCTTACCTTCCGCCTGGATCTCGGCGGACAATTCATCCCGGTGTTCGTCGGAAAGGGCTTGCCCGCATAATGGGCACTGGGCTTGTCCTGTCTCACGCTCCAACCAGTCAAGCCTCTCCCGTAGGGCATCCATCTCGTCCTTGAGCTGCCGATTGCGCACCTTGAGCCCGGCCGCTTCCTCGGCGAGCTTTTGCATCGTCTCTTGGGCCGCATCACGCTCCATCTGCAATTGGGACAGGTGAGCCAGCCGCGACCGGACATCCGCCAGCTGTCGTTCGTGCTGGTCCAAGCCAGCCGCCCGTCGCTCGAGGTCCTGGATGCGCTCTCGCAGGCGCCCATGGGCCAACTCGAGTTCATGTCGTGCGGTATCGACGGTCCGCTCCAGGTCACGCTGCTGCTCCTGGATCTGAGCATGCTGTAGCAGTCGCTCATTCCAGGCCGTTTCAGTTTCGCGAGCCAATTGAAGCGCAGCGTACCCTTCCTCCACCTGTTTTCGCTCAGCCAGCGCCGCCTCGTAGCGGGATAGATGTTCCTGTCGCTCCGCAATCTGTGCCTCGACCTCTCCCAATTCCTGCTCAGCCTGGGCCAGGCGGCGATCCAGGTCGCGGAGCTGTGTCTGTTGGTGTTCCAGCAACTGTCGATCGTGCTGCAGTTCCTGCAGCACAGCCTGTACCTCGGTGATGGTCTCGCTCAACTGGGCTACGTGGGTTTGAGCTTGCGCCAGCTCGACCTCGTACTCGGGCTGACGGGCCAGCTCTCGATCGATATCCCGCAACAGACCATCCAGCTCTGCTACCTCGCGATCCTTTGCTTTGGACTTTTCCTTGGCCCGGCGCTCATACTCATCATACAAACTGAGACCCAGAATCTCACCCAACACCTGCTTGCGTTCCGCTGGCGTACGCGTCGTAAAAGCATCCGCCCGTCCCTGGAGTAGAAAAGCGGAATTGGTAAAGGTCTCATAGTCCATCCGTAGCAAGTCGATGATCGCCTGCTGGGTTGCCCGCACGCCTGACTCGGCGAGAGAACGGAACTCGTCCTGGTGCCGGACCTGGAGATCGAGTAGGGTACGCCCGCGTTGGCTGCTGTCGCGTTTGCGGAGCACACGATAAACCGTCCCCCCCAGATCAAAGACAAACTCGACCTCCATTTCGGTCTCCCCCTGGTGGATGAGCTCGTCATCACGCTTGGCGCGAGCTTTGCCCCACAAGGCCCAGGTCATGGCATCCAGCAGGGCTGATTTTCCATGACCGTTGGCGCCGGCCAGGCAGGCCAGGTGAATGCCCTCAAAGTCCAGAGGCGGTACATTGTCACGATAGCACATAAAGTTTCGGACGCGGAGTTGGAGCGGGATCATGGACAGCTAGCTCCTTTCGTCGCTCTCCCCAGCTCGATAGCGGGCCGTACATCGTCGGGCACGAAGCATCCCGGCCCGCATCTCGACGACCTGAAAACAATCCGGCCCCGGCCACTCGTGCCTGGCCGGGGCCGTTGCCCTAGATGGAGCGGGAGACGGGATTCGAACCCGCGACTGTCTGCTTGGAAGGCAGATGCGCTACCACTGCGCCACTCCCGCACAGTCGGGGCGAGAGGATTTGAACCTCCGACTTCATCGTCCCAAACGATGCGCGCTAACCGGACTGCGCCACGCCCCGTGATGCTGAGTATACTCCAAAGAGGACGAAAGGTCAAACCTACCCGGCAAAAGGGCGTTCGTCGGTGCGCAACACGGATTGAACCCACAGGCCACAGACTTGGGCGTTTTTGCCTTGCCTTTTCGTTTGTGCTATAATCCACAAGCAATACAAGGATTGCAGCGCCGCAATTCCTGATCACCACGGGGTACCCGCGCGCGTGAGGAGGTGACACATCAGGTATGATTGTCATTAGAGCCCTGAAGGCTCCCCGCCTATCGGCACGGGCTTTTCTTTTGCCCCGAGCCACTCTGTCTATCCCAAATTCTGCAAGGAGAACAAGAAATGAGTGAGTTAAATCCCTTCAAGATCGCACAGTCACAGTTGGATGAAGCAGCCAAGATTATGAGTCTCGAACCGGCGGTACATGAATTACTGCGCTGGCCCTTGCGCGAGTTCCATGTGCGGATGCCCGTACGCATGGACGATGGAACCGTTCAAGTATTCCATGGATTCCGCGTCCAGTACAACGATTCGCGCGGCCCGACAAAAGGCGGCCTTCGCTTCCACCCCGACGAGACCATCGACACCGTCCGCGCTCTGGCGGCGTGGATGACCTGGAAAACAGCCGTCGTCGACATTCCCCTGGGAGGCGGAAAAGGTGGCATCATTTGCAACCCGAAAGAGATGTCCCTCGGTGAGTTGGAGCGACTCAGCCGGGCCTACATCCGGGCCATCGGCCACTACATTGGCGAAGAGACGGACGTGCCGGCCCCCGACGTGTATACCACGCCACAGATTATGGCCTGGATGATGGACGAGTATAGCATCATGCGTGGCTACAACGTGCCAGGCGTCATCACCGGCAAGCCACTACCGTTGGGCGGCTCGGCTGGTCGCGGCGACGCTACGGCTCGTGGC
>JASFOV010000265.1:0-6491 GCA_050116355.1 Anaerolineae bacterium | reverse complement strand
GAGACGCTGGACTTCACAACACGCCCCTTTTTCGAGACCGTGCGCGATACCCTGGCTTGGTTTCGGGATCACGGCTATCTCTAGATCGTCTCCGGAATTATCCTGCTCAACAGCGGGACGCGCATAGGTCACAAAGGCAAGACTGCTGAAAGAGAGCAAGCGAGAATGGTTGAACCTGTAGATCGATTCCTCGATCGACGCCGGCTCTGGCACCGGCTGCGCGGCTACACCCGACATCCACTCCGTGTCTTTGCCGGAAGCGCCAACCGGCCTTTGGCTGAAGAGGTCGCCGCCCACCTGGGCGTGGCCGTTGGAGGTTGCACCACGACCAATCTGCCCGATACCGAAGTCCACGTACAGATTGATGATCTCGTGCGCGGCCAAGACATCTTTTTCATCCAACCGTGTTCGGCGCCGGTCAATGATACGCTGATGGAGCTTCTGCTCTACATCGATGCCTTCCGTCGAGCTTCGGCCCATAGCATAACAGCTGTTGTGCCCTACTTTCCGTACGCCCGGCAGGAACGGATGGCACGCGGCCGGGAAGCGATCAGCGCGCGTGTTGTGGCCAATGCCTTGGAAATCTCCGGAGTCGAGCGGGTGATCTTTGTCGATATCCACGCCCGGGCTATCCAGGGCTTTTTCAATATCCCAGTCGATCCCCTGTCAGCCATGCCGGTGCTGGCCAGCTACTTCCGGCATCCGCGTTTTGACGATGCCGTGATCGTATCGCCCGACGTAGGACGAGCAGGGCTGGCCGGGCGCTATGCCGAGTGGTTGAAGAAGCCATTGGTTGTGATGCACAAGCGACGCGAGGGTGTGGATGACGTGCACACAACGCACGTCGTGGGTGACGTCCAGGACAGAATTCCGATCATCATTGACGACATCATGGCCAGCGGCAGCGTGCTCAAACAGGCACGAGCCCTCCTGGCCGATGGCGCCCGCCCCGAGGTCTACTTCTGTGTCACCCATCCCGTACTGCTTCCTTCCGCCTTGGACCGGCTCGCAACCATGGACGAGATCAAAGAACTCATCGTCAGCAATACCATCCACGTTCCGCCAGAGAAGAGACATCCCCTGACCAAAGTCCGGGTGCTGTCGATTGCCCCTATGCTGGCGGAACTCATCCGCCGCATCCATCGTGGCGAATCGGCCAGCCCCCTCATCAGATCGGACTTTCCAGAGGCTAATAACATATCGGATTAGACAGGGAAAGGCAACTCAGCTTCGCTCCGTTTTCGCTTTGCACCCACTTCTGTGGTATAATCGCCCGACGCATGTCTCAGAGCCCACCTGCTTACCAAAGGAGATGGCGGGAGAATGGCAAAGCTTCTGGCCCGGCTTGTGAGTTGGCGGCTGCAATATGTACTTGTCATCGGCTTCGTGATAACCACAGCAGTCACGATCATCGTCGGTACCCTCATGACCTACCGCGTGATCAACAACTACTTGGAATCCGCCGCAGATGCGCGCGTTGGTCGAGATATGGATCTCGCCAACGCGTTCTACAACACGAAAATGCACGATATCTCGTCCATGGCGAGTCGGATTGCCGCGGGCCGCTGTGTGCAGCACAACCTGGCAGCAGCCAGCGCTGGAGACCAAGAGGCCAGGCTAGTGATACTCGATGAAATCGAGACCGAGATCACCAATCTGCCCCACGGGACACAGCGGTTTGCAGTACTAACCGACATCGACGGCAGAACCGTGATCGGCCAGACGTCAGTCGAGGAACATCTCCGACCCGCCCAGAGTGGCACAGATTGGTCCTCTTTGCCCATTGTCGCCGACGTTCTGCGCGAAGGACGAGCTCAGAGCGCCACTGAAGTGGTGCCAGCTTCGATCCTGAGCTGGATGGGGCTAGAGGATCAGGCACGCATTCCCCTGTTAGAGACCGAAAAGGCCGCCCCAGAACCATTTGATCCCCGTGAAGGAACCGCTGGGTTGGTCCTCATGGCTGTCGCTCCTGTGTTTTCGGAGGACGGCGAATCGGTGGGCTCTGTGGTAGTCGGCCATCTGTTCAACAACGACTTCATTCTGGTCGATCGCATCAAGGAAGTCGCCGGTGTGGACACGGTAACCATCTTCTTTGGCGACCTGCGGGTGTCGACCAATGTTCTTAACGAGCAGAGCGAACGCGTCATTGGCACACGCGTTTCGCAGGAGGTTTTCGACACAGTTCTGGTCAACGGGCAGCCTTTCGCCGGTCCCGCGTACGTGTTCAACCAATGGTACATTACTCGATATGATCCCCTGCACGATCACCAGGGACAGGTCGTGGGCATGCTGTATGTGGGAGCCAAACAAGCCGCCTTCCAGCAACTGCTGGATTCGTTTCGCAATCAAGTCTTTTTGGTGGCCGCCGCCACCGCCGTTCTCGCCAGTCTGCTAGCGATTCCCCTGGCTTGGTCTATCGCACGCCCCCTGACAGAAATGGCCGGAGCGACCAGAAAGGTCGCCGAGGGAGACTGGTCGGTGCGAGTCCCGGTCTACGGCCATGGCGAGATTGGAGTCCTGGCCGAATCGTTCAATACCATGGTTGAGACACTCGAGATGACACAGGATCAACTGGTACAGAAAGAGAAGCTGGCCTCAGTCGGTCAACTGGCGGCTGGCGTGGCACACGAGATCAACAACCCCTTGGGCTCTATCCTTTTGTATGCGGACATATTGCGCAAGGAAACGCCGCGCGACAACCAGCAGCAAAAAGAGGATCTGGAGATGATCATCCGGGAGACCACACGCTGCAAGACGATCGTCAACGACCTATTGAATTTCTCCCGGCAGAACGAGGTACTGGTTCGAGAGACCGATCTGAACAGACTACTGGAAGACTTGACAGATGAGGCGAGCAAGCGCGAGTTGTTCGACCAGGTGGAGATTATCCAGGATCTGGACCCCGAGCTACCCCTCATCCAGGCCGATCCCCTGCAGCTACGCCAAGTGTTCCTGAACCTGATGAACAACGCTGCCGAGGCAATGCCCACGGGTGGTCGGCTCACGCTACGCACTCGCAACGAACCCGAAGAGGGGATGATTAGCGCCTACGTGAAAGATACCGGTGTCGGCATCAGTGAAGAGAACATGAAAAAGATATTCACACCGTTCTTCACGACAAAGCCTATCGGCAAGGGGACGGGTCTGGGGTTGGCTATCACCTACGGCATCGTGAAGATGCACCGCGGGCAGATATCGGTTGAAAGCGAAGTCGGAAAGGGTACGACCTTCCTCATCTCCCTGAGGACAGCCCTGCCCTTGAGAATGGAGCGAATGAACAATACGAAATTCCTGCAGTGAAGCACCGCAGGACTGCTGGATAGAGACTTTCGATGGACGGCAGTAGTTCAAGCCGCCGGAACGAGGAGCACAACAATTGTCAATGGATCACCAAATTTCGCCAAGGATTCTGGTTGTAGATGACGAATTGGGTATGCGAGAGGGCTGCCGCCGAACTCTGAAAGCCGCCGGCCACCAGGTGGACACTGCGGAAGACATGGCCTCAGCCCTAGACCTGATCCGCACCCGTGAGTATACCCTGTACCTGCTTGACGTCATGCTTCCCGATGGCAGTGGGTTGGAGTTGCTGGCTCCGATAACTGAGGGCGATCCGGATGCCATCTGCATCATTATCACCGGTTTTGGCAGCATCGAGATGGCGGTCGAAGCGGTCAGGCGAGGGGCCTACAATTTCTTACCGAAGCCGTTTACCTCAGATCAACTACTGGTAGCGGTCAATCAGGGTCTAGAGCGACGCCGGTTGAAGGAAATCGAGTCGCGGGCAGAGGAGCTAGCTCAAGCGAAAGAAGACCTGGAACAGCTGGACAAGATCAAGAGCCAACTGATGCTCAAGCTGGCCCACGAACTCCGCGCCCCAGTTGCCGCAGTCCAGAGCTATGTCAACCTGATTTTGAGCGGGTATGTGTCGGATGGAGAGCTCAAACCAACGCTGCATCGAGTGCACGAGCGGCTGCAAGAGATGTTAGACGTCATCTCTGACCTGCTTCAACTAGCCAGGCTCAAAGAAGCCCGAGACCAGGTTTTGTCGGAAGCCAGCCCCCAGTCGATGGCAAACGTTCTCGAAGAAGTAATCGACCTGTTGCACAGCCAAGCAGAGGAAAAGGAACAGACCTTACTAGTCGAGATCCAGGATCAGCCGACCATTGTGGCCAACCGGGACCACCTACTGAGCATCTGGACCAATCTAATCAGCAATGCCATCAAATACACTCCCAAGGGAGGGCGCATCAAAGTGCGGTTGCAGGCCGATATGGACACCCTGATGGGGGTTGTAGAAGACTCTGGAATGGGGATCCCAGAAGAAGATATCCCCCATCTCTTTCAGGAGTTCTTTCGTACAGACGAAGCCAAGGCAAGCGGGGAAATGGGCACTGGTCTGGGGCTGTCCATTGTCAAACAGATACTCGAATCGTATGGCGGGGACATCCGCGTACGTTCGAAAGTGGGGGAAGGCACCCGATTCACATTCATGCTGCCCTTGCAACCGGCGGCTGCAGAGAAAAGCAACAATGTCACGGCCCGGCCACCACTAGAACCCAAGCCCGCCAGCAGACCGTGGACCGATCAGTCTCAGACCCATGCGCGACAGCTATTCTTGGAAGACGACTAGTCAGAGACTTGAAGCAGAAAGCGCGACACCGTTGGTGTCGCGCCTTTTTTAGGGCCGTTGCCGGTCAGGGCAGGTCAAAGGTATCACGCAAAGCGATCAGTGCCATCTCTATGTCATCTGAGCCAATAACACACGAGACTGTGGAAATCGAAGTACTGATGGCCCTGATATTGATCCCGTCTTTGGCCAAAGCCTCAAACATGGTGCCGGCGATACCAGGACGCTCTCGAAAATCAGGACCAAAGATGGAAACAATGGCCACCTCGGGATTCACTATCACGCGCCCTGCTTCGAGTTCCGGCGCGACCTCGCTGACCACACTCTCCGCTTCTCCCAAGTCATCGCGATCGACACATAGCGCTACTTGGTCCCGTTGGCTCTGGTCAATGCATTGAACAATGAACTGCACGTTAATGCCTTTTTGACCTAACCCACCCAAGATGGCCGATGCAATCCCAGGGCGATCCGGCACTGCTGTCACATTGAGCAATGCCAGATGGGCATTTTGCATGATGCCACCTATCCTGATCTTTGCCATCCCTATCTCCTTGGAGTGACTTTCCTTGACAGCCCAGTGCTGGAACTAGGCCAGTGCGCTGCTCACCCGGTCCACCAGGGTCTCCGGGTCAACCGGCTTGGATAGCCATTCATCAACTGGGATGTATTCATCGGTGGGGAACATCCCAGAACCCTTGACACCTGTTAATGAGGTTACCATGATGACCGGGATGTCCTTCAGTTGCGGGTCTTCGGCCATCTCGCGGCTCACATCCAAACCATCAAGGATATAGGACATCATAATGTCCAGCAGCACCACATCGGGAGACTCCTGGCGCATGGCCTGCAGAGCCTTCGCTCCATTGGCCGCAGACACCACCTCGTAGCCCGCCTTGGTGAGTACCTTAGAGGTTACTTTAACAAAATCGGGATCGTCATCAACCACCAGCACCTTGGGCATTGCTCTCTCCCTCCTCGACTCATTGTTCGTGTTTTCACACATTCAGGATTATAGCATAGAAACCGAGCACTGTCAATCCGGTGTTTTGCTGTCGAGGCAGCCGCCGCGCTGGGCCGACAAGCAGCAAAGAACCACAGGGTCCCGACAAAGAGGAGGCGATATCTCTGCCAGCCATCGACCTGTGCGGTTGGCAGAACAACTCATGTCTCGCAGGTGAGATCGGAGGCGCGCCCGTTGCCTCTATCTTCTAGTTTCCATAGCCCTCTTGCTGGGCGGCCAGATCCATACCCACCGTGAGCAACCGTTCGAGCACGGGGAACGCCTCCCCATATTTGTCGCGGAGATCCATTGTCTTTAGATACCGCTTGCACTCGGGGCAGGTGTACAGACGGTAGACACCGTCCTCGCTAGCATGGTATACTTGCTTTTCATCTGATCCACAGTAAGGGCAGCCTAGTCTACCATAGGGCCACAGGCTGTTGCAACGGGAGCACATCAGCTGGCGTGCGCCTCTCTCTCGCTCAAATACAGCAAAATTCGGTCGCCCGCCGCAGACAGGACAGTAACCCCTCATCCAGAGACTGAGATCCAGATCGGGTAGGATGAGCTCCGAAGCTAGCTGCAGGTAGGGAGCCAAGCTAAAGCCAACGGCCAGCGCGACTGGATGGTCGGCCCAAGAGGTTTGCCCCACTTCTAACTGCTGGTCAGAACCGGGTCCAGTCAGCGTGTGCCAGGTTTCAAATACCTCCTGGGCCATGGCCGCCAGCTCCCTTGGGCCCCAATCCACCGACTCGAGCTTCCAGGAAGGATTGTGGTGTAGGAGTACCTGTCGCACCCGCGACACTAGGTGGCCAAACGCATCTGGATCCAGCCCAAGTTGGTCGAAGGTGAGTTGCGGTACCC
>JASFOV010000264.1:0-6495 GCA_050116355.1 Anaerolineae bacterium | reverse complement strand
CATTTTCACAATCAATACGACTCCTTCAAGGCTTGCAACGGCACCAGTATACCACGAACGCGCAGATTTGTCCAAATGCCTTGGCCAATCGAATCCCATCACCGGTCCCCCTCAGTCGTGGGCCCCGCGCTAAATGCACCCCCGCACCAGGCGACTCTGCTCCAATCACGGCAGAGTTCAGCGTGACCGTTCGAACTTTGCTAAGATAAACGCAGTCCATTGACAGCTCCAGGCGCCTGTGCTATACTCGCTCGGGAACATGGGATGGACAAGCATCCTGGGGGATCCTTGGTCGCCGCATCTCTTGTCCATGTCCAATCTGCCGTAGCAAAGGAGCACCCAGCCATTGAACGTTCTCGGTTGGATTCTACGCACAGCCTACCGTCTGCGCCGCCATCTCTGGCTCGGCTGGTCCTTGGCTCGCTGGGCAAGCGTGCTACTGCTGGCCTTGGCGGTGGTAGCCCTATTCACTTGGTGGCCAAACCCTTGGCCGGCCGCCCTGCTCACCCTGCTGTGTGTGGGCTTTTTGCTTCTGCTAGCTTGGACCGCCCGCCAACGCTATCTCCGCTTTGAGCCATTGCCCCCCGGCGCGGCCTTGCCCCACAGTCCCTCAACAGCCCGGCCACTGCGCAAGGAAGAAATGGTCCCGGTTCGAGCCAGCGGGCAGTTTGTGGTCCAGCAGAAGACCCAACACTTTGCCGATGTAGAGGCCGATTTTGAAACGGTTGGGACCCGGGAGCACATCGTGCTGGGCCGCGTCCACCCCTCGCGCTTCCTGCTGCTGGGCCGCTGGCCGTCAGAGGATTTGGGCTGGTGGTATATCTTTTTCGAGCCGCCTATGATCCGCGACATGATGGTCGGCCATCTCCATCACGGTCCCCAGCCCAGCCTAGCCATTCGGATCGTTTATGAGTCCGACCCGGAGACCCAGCAGACCACCTACCTCAGTTCCGATGATGCCTCGATACTGCACCGGATATGGAATGACCTCCTCATCGACGCACCGCCGGATGTATTGGACCAGGTGCGCCAGTTTTGGCCTTGACACAGACTCGCCCAGCTGGCATGTCGTCAGCTCGAGCACAGACTAGGGTCGGGGGGGTGCCAACAAGGTGCCCGCCCGGGGCTTCGTCCAACCCGAGCGGGCACCTGAGCAAGCCGGTTGGGGCCTACCCGCACCAGGGTCCGGCATGCTGTCACATAATATAACGCCGTTTGACACCAAGACGTTCACCCCCAAGATGAGGTTTCCCGCCCAGCAGCGGTGTGGTTCGCGTTTCCTCCATTCCTACTCAAAGACAAAGCCCCTGCGCATAGCAGGGGCTCGGATGGAAAAGCAATCGATCCAGGCTGCTAGCCCACGGACTGCTGCTGGGTTTGGTGTGCCAGAATGATGGCCTCCGCTACATCTTTCATCGGTTTGCGCGTGTTCATGCTCATCTTCTGTATCTTGCGAAAGGCATCGGCCTCGCTCAGCCCTTGCGTGTCCATCAGCAAGCCTTTGGCCCGGTCGACAAACTTGCGAGTCTCTAGCGTCTCCTTCAAATCACCGACCTGCTGTTCCATGGCCTGAAACTCGACGAACCGCGCCAGTGCCACCTCAATGGCCGGTACCAGATCCGCCTCGCGGAACGGCTTAACCAGGTAACCAACCACACCTGCCTCTCGGGCTCGCACCACCAGTTCCCTCTGGCTATAGGCCGTGAGCAGCAGGACCGGGGCGATCCGTTCCTCAGTCAGCGCCCGCGCGGCATCAATGCCGTCGAACTCGTCCCCTTCGAATTTGATGTCCATGATCACCACATCCGGCTTCAACTCGCGAGCCAGATTCACCGCACTCCGTCCATCGCCCACCTCGCCGACGACCAGATACCCCAGATTACTCAACATCTCCCGCAAATCCATACGGATAATTGATTCGTCATCAGCAATGATGACCCGTGTCCTCTCTGCCATTACCTACCTCCTTGGCTCTGTTTCGGAAAAGTTACCACTGCTGAGACGCCCTTGTCCCGGCTGGTTAGATCAAAACGACCCTTGAGATCGCCCTCCGCCAGGGTTCGGACGATCTGCAAACCCAGACTCCCCGTTCGGGATAGATCGAACGATTCAGGGAGCCCCACACCATCATCATCCACCGAGATGGTGACCGTTTCCCCATCATCCGCTAGATTCACCGTGACGGTCCCCCCCTCCTGACGGTCATAGCCATGCTCCAACGCATTCTGCAACAACTCGTTGATCACCAAAGCACAGACCGTCGCTGGCTGGGTCGGCAAATAGATATTGGGTCCTTGTAGATTAAGCCGGATGCCTTGTTCGTGATCGAGCACCCCTTCGCGAACTTGGTGGATAATACGCTGGCTCACGTCGCGGATATTGATCACCCGTGCTTCCTGGTGAGCCAGGAACTCGTGGATCACAGCCACGCTCAAAATCCGGTTGATCCCCTCGCGCAGCGCGCGGCGCACTTCATCCGATTCGGCGCGCCGCGACTGAAGGCGGAGCAAGGAGGCAATGGTCTGCATGTTGTTCTTGACCCGGTGGTGGATCTCCTGGATCATCGCCACCTTCACCCGCAGCTCCTCTTCCTGGCGACGAACGTCCGTCTCGTCACGAATCGTCATCAGCACACCCACCAGGCGCGGGGAGCCGTCCCCCAGGAATCGCAGGCGCCCCAACCCCCGGGGCGTGGCGAACAGCGGGATAGCCTTCTTGACCCATACCAGATTTTGGACCTGCAGCTCACGTTCGACACACTCCCCGCGCTCCATAGCCTCATAGACGACACTGTTATCGTCCAATTCAAGGTCTTCGACGTAACGTTTGAGCAGATCGCCGGTGTAACCCAGCTTGCGGTATAGGTTGGTCGCGATGCCGCTGATGTATTGGATGCGATACTGGTTGTCGACGACCAATACTCCGTCGTGCTCGGCAAAGGGCGACAACTCGGCCGCACCAACCAGCTGACCGGTCAAGACCGACCTTTTCAGCTGCTTGAGCGCCCGCTGGAAGACTTTGGACCGGCGCCGGTGCCGCACACGTTCGATCAGGTTGGTCTCGATACTGACCGCCGCAATCACTTGCCCATCGGCGCCCCACACCGGGTAGGTCTCCTGAAAGACAGGTGAGCCTTTGGCTGGTGGACGAGGTGCATTTTGTTCACGACGCACCTCGATCAACCCCCGTCGCCCTTCGACCAGCGCGCGCAGAACGGCAGGCTCTTCCCGAGAGGTCACTTCCCGGTCCACCAGCGACTCGCTGTAGATGGGCAGAATGGAGTGTGGACTGGCCTGGGCCACAACCATCGCCCGATCTCCGCCTCGCGGACAGTACATCAGCACGTCCGCCCGGCTCAGATCGGCCAAAATGCCCAGGTGCCCCTCCAGCTTCTCCAGCAGGGCAATATCTTGTTCTCTTAGGCTCTCACAGTCTCGAACAACACTGTTCATCTGCTTGTCGGCTCCGAGCAAGCGCCAACCGGGCCTGGTCCATGACGAATCGATATTCACCACTCTCGTTCAAGGCGCTGCATGGCCTGGTATAAAGCAATGGTCGACAGCACAACGCCATCGACCATCTTCCTCGTGGTCGGGGCGGCCCGATTTGAACGGGCGACCACTTGAACCCCATTCAAGTGCGCTACCGGACTGCGCTACGCCCCGCAGATTTGTGAGCGATTATAACAGAAGAGCGGCGAATACGCAAACTGCATCACCACTGTCGCAACATCCTCCAATACCCTACCTTGCTCATCCATCGCCTGCCCAAGGCCCCGGCCTGGGCCTACGCACCCAGGGTACCGCCCATCAAGTCCCGCTGGCCCCGGGCAAATACATCGGCCGGCATCGGCTTCTTCCCTGCCAGCTGCACCCCAACCAGCTCGATCGCCCCCTGGCCCGTGGCGACGCCAAGGCCTGCCGGTTCGAGCGCGATCACCGTTCCTGGCTCCTCACGTCCCACCCAGTCAGGCCGGGGGTGGGCTTGCAGGACCTTGAGCCGTTTGCCCTGCCACATGGTGTACGCTCCAGGCCAGGGATCGCAGGCCCGTACCTGTCGGTCGAGGTAAGCCGCCGAGCGGCTCCAGTCCAAGCGCCCATCCTGTTTGGTCAAGGGCCGGCAATAGCTGGCCAGCGCCTCGTCTTGCGGTTGGGCCTGGATCCGGCCCTCGAGCCACGCTGGTAGGAGCTCAAGCAGCAGGCGTGCACCTAGATCGGCCAGCTGGGTCGTCAGTGATCCCGTTGTGTCCTCCGTGGTAATCGGGCACTCAGCCTGGCCCAAGATCGGCCCGGTATCCATCCCCTCGTCCATGCGCATAATGGTCACCCCGGTAACCCTCTCGCCGTCCAAAAGGGCTGCCGCGATGGGGGCAGCGCCCCGGTAGCGGGGCAGGAGAGAGGCATGCACGTTCAAGCAACCATGAACCGGCAATTCCAGCACGGACCCCTGCAAGATCTGCCCAAAGGCCGCCACCACGGCAACCTCAGGGTGCCAGGCCGCCAGCTGGTCCAGCGCCGCATCACTGCGTAGCGATGCTGGTTGAAAGACCGGCAGATTCCGGGCCACCGCTTCCTCCTTCACCGCCGAAGCGACCACCCGCCGCCCGCGGCCCGCTGGCCGGTCGGGTTGGGTCACAACCCCCACCACCTCCTGGTGCTCATCCAACGCCTGCAAAGTAGGCACTGCAAATTGGGGTGTCCCCATAAAGACCACACGTGCCATGGTACTCACCTCCCTTCGGGCATCATGATTGTATCACATCTGCTGATCGCCGCCAAGTACCGGCGGTTAGGTTTGACATTTGGCCAGGAGACTGCTACAATAAGCTTACCTACGCCGACGAGGAGGTGAAGAACCATGACCGAGCAAGCCCCAATTCCGCCTGCGGACGACATCACCGAGAACGACAAGGTACTCGCTGCGCTGTCTTATCCGGTCCCCATCGTTGCGCTGGTCATTCTACTGGTCGAGGATCTAAGGGCTCGTCCGTTCCAGCGGTACCACGCCGTGCAAGCGTTAGCCATCAATGCGATACTCTGGATCGGCATCCTGCTCTTTAGTTGTATCCTAGGCTTGTTGTCGGCCGTGCTTGCCGGTGTTTGCGGATTGGTCCCCTATCTTCTCTGGCTCGTCACCTTGTACTGGGCGTACCAAGCCTACATGGGCAAGTATCTCGAGATCCCGCGTCTGACGGAATTCCTCATGAGTCAGAACTGGCTATGATCTACAGCCAGTGAACCTTTGGTAGAGCGAGGAGCGAGTCTACCTCGCTCTTGCTTTTTTCAGGACCGGGGGCTAGCCCTCGACTCGCGCCGGCTGTCCCCCGACCGTCCCACAGGAACGCGCCATTGTCGCTACAAAAGCAGCGGTGGAAGCTCGCACCAGCCGTGGACCCGCAGCTCTTGGCCCGCTGGGACAGCCTTTTTCCCCTCATCGTGCAATTGTTACGTAACCGGGGCTTCTTCGAGTTGCACAGGGACAGACTGTTCCCTCTCATCGTACAAGTACTGCATAACCGGGGTATCACCGGTCCACAAGAGGCGGACGCCTTCCTGGACGGACCCGGCACCCAGCACGATCCTTTTGCCCTCAAGGGCATGGAGGATGCTGTGGCCCGCCTGCGCCAGGCCATCCGCCGCCACGAACCGATTGCCGTCTATGGCGACTTTGACACCGACGGCGTCACGGCCACAGCGCTGCTTGTCGACACCCTCTCCGCCCTCGGCGCGCGGGTGCGACCCTACATTCCCCACCGCGTCGATGAAGGGTACGGCCTCAACCTCAACGCCCTGCGCCGCCTGTGGCAAGCAGGCGTGCGCGTCGTCGTCACCGTCGACTGTGGCATCCGTTCCGTGCGTGAAGCCAGCCGGGCTCAAGACCACCTCGACCTGATCATCACCGATCACCACTCCGTCGGCCCCGATCTGCCGCCGGCCCTCGCCATCCTCAATCCCCACCAGCCGGGCTGTCCCTATCCTTTCAAAGAGCTGGCCGGCGTCGGCGTCGCCTTCAAGCTCGCCCAGTCGCTATTGCGCGTCGACGCCCAGATGGAGCAAGCCAGCCAGCTCGATGCCGTCTCCCTACTCGAACTGGTCGCCCTCGGGACTGTCGCCGACATGATGCCCCTCCTGGGAGAGAACCGGACACTGGTCCAACGCGGGCTGGACGTGCTGAACAGCACCCCCCGTCCCGGGGTCGAAGCCCTCATGGCCGACGCGCAAGTGCGCCGCGAAGAGGTAAACGCCACCACCATCGGCTTCCGGCTCGGACCGCGCCTCAACGCCGCCGGGCGCATCGACACTGCCCTGTTGGCCTACCAGTTGCTCACCAGCCGTGACCCACTGCAAACGAGAGACCTGGCCCGGCAACTGGGCCGGTTGAACCAGCAGCGGCAGGATCTCACCGATCGCACCGTCGCCGCCGCCGAAGCCCAGGTCCAGGAGGATCCGGACGCCTATCTCCTCTTCGTAGGCGGTCCCAGTTTTCATCCGGGCA
>JASFOV010000263.1:0-6509 GCA_050116355.1 Anaerolineae bacterium | reverse complement strand
GTGGGATTGATGACGCCAGCTTTAACCAGAATACCTGGGACGGCCTGCAGAGAGCGCAGGAAGAGTTGGGCGTCCAGGCCCAGTTCATCGAGAGCCAGGCACAGGCAGACTATGAGAAGAACATCACCGAGTTTGCCGAGCAGGACTATGACCTGATCATCACCGTCGGCTTTTTGCTGGGTGATGCCACAGCCAAAATGGCCGAGCAGTATCCTGACACCTACCTGGCCATCATCGACGTCGTTTACGATCCGCCGATCCCCAATGTAGCTGGTATTGCCTTCAATGTGGACGAAGCGGCCTTCCCCATCGGTTACCTGGCGGCTGGTTGGGCTAGCCTGCAGGATCCCAGCGATCCGCAAGTGGGCTATGTGGCCGGTATGCAGATCCCCCCAGTCGAGCAGTTTATCGTCGCCTACGAGGCGGGCGTCGACTACTACAACCAGCAGAAAGGCGCCAATGTCCAGACCAAAGGCGTCTATGTCGGCGACTTTGAAGCACCCGACCAGGGCAAGATCCAGGGGCAGTCGCTCGTCGATGAGGGCGTGGATGTGATCTTTGGCGTCGGCGGCAAGACCGGCAACGGTGGTATTGCGGCGGCCAAGGAGAATGGCAAGTGGGGCATTGGCGTGGACGTGGACCAGTACTTCACATTGCCCAACGAGAAGGACATCCTGATTACCTCCTGCATGAAGCGCCTGGACAATGCCGTTTACGGTGTGGTTGAGCTCCTCACCGAGGACCAATTCCCCGCCGGTGACGTGTATGTCGGCACCCTAGAGAATGATGGTGTGGGTTTAGCACCCTACCATGACTTTGAGGACCAGATCCCCGACGAGCTGAAGCAAGAAGTCAACGATATCGTCGAGGGGGTCAAGAGCGGCGAGCTCGATACCGGTTGGTAGGGGATAATACGTTTCTGACGCTGTAATCTTGGGCGGTGCTGGCTATTCTCCAGCACCGCCCCACCAAAAAAACCGGCTGGCGGTTTTTGTGGATCGGTTCCGATGGTCGAAGCTTGCTTCGGATTACGGGCAGGCAAACCGTCCCCAATAGATGTGTGTATGGGGTTTGGCACTGCTGCACTGGCGCTACTTGCTCCGCGGCATCGTGCCAGTGAAAGGGAGCGACGATGGTCCCCATTCTGGATGTACGTAACGTAACCAAGCGCTTCCCTGGGGTGCTGGCCAACGACCAGGTCAGCTTCTCGCTCAAAGAAGGAGAAATCCTGGCCTTCCTCGGCGAGAACGGCGCGGGCAAGAGCACCCTGATGAATATCCTCTACGGCCTCTACACCCAAGACGAGGGTGAGATCGAGGTCCGTGGCACCCCCGTAGAAATCCATGATCCCAATGACGCTATAGACTTGGGCATTGGCATGGTCCACCAACATTTTCAATTGGTCCCAGTCTTTACCGTGGCTGAGAATATTGTGATGGGTACCGAGCCAACCCGGTTCTCCTTCTCATGGCCGATGTTGGGGCTCCTTGGCGGGGTTTCGACCGTGCTGTTTTTCATCGGCGGCATCTTTGCCCTCGACACAGTGGTGCAGTGGTTTCTGTCCGGGATCGCGGGCGGAGCGGCGGTCGCTGCCCTATATGGCTTGGTCATCCTCTTGGGCTATCTGAGCCGTCGCCTCACGTTTCGTAGCTACCTTCCGGTCGTTGCCGTAGCCTGCATTGCCCTGTTTGTGGGTCTGGCTCTGGCCTTCGACTCGTCCGGCCAGATCCCGTTACTGATCTTTGTGGCTTTGTTCTTTGCAACTGTCTCGTACCCAGCGCTACGAGTCATCGCCACAGCGCTAGACCGGCGCACTGCGGCGCGTCGCATTCGAAATCTCTCAGATCAATACGGTTTGGCTGTCGATCCGGAGGCGCTTATTGCTGATCTGCCGGTGGGTGTGCAGCAGCGGGTGGAGATCATCAAGACGCTGTACCGCGAGGCGGAGATCCTGATCCTCGACGAGCCGACCGCCGTGCTCACCCCTCAAGAAACGGAAGAGCTGTTCGAGATCATGCGCGGATTGGTGGCGCAGGGCAAGTCGATCATCTTTATCACCCACAAACTCAAAGAGGTGATGACCATTGCCGATCGTGTGATTGTGTTGCGCAATGGCCGGGTGACGGGGCAGACCACGCCCGCCGAGTCTTCGGAATCGGATTTGGCCGAGATGATGGTCGGACGCGAGGTTACGTTGGTGGTAGACAAAGGCCCGGCATCGCCCAAAGACGTTGTACTGGAAGTCAAGGACTTGGTGGCCGAAGACCAACGCCATCAAATCGCGCTGCGCGGCGTCGATTTCGTGGTACGCGCCGGGGAGGTATTGGGTGTGGCCGGGGTCCAGGGCAATGGTCAGACAGAGTTGGTTGAAGTGCTCACCGGGCTGCGACCAGCGATTGGTGGCTCCGTCAAGATAGGGGGTCAGGATGTGACCAATGCGCAGCCGCGGACGGTGACCGAGTTGGGTGTGGCACATATCCCCGAGGATCGCCAGCGCGACGGCCTGGTGCTGAGCTTTCCCATCTCGGACAACTTGATGTTGTGCAACTATTACCAACCGCCTTTCGCCAGTGGTCCGTCGATTCAGTACGATCAGTTGCAGACCTATGCTGAGCGCGTGGTGCAAGAGTTCGATGTACGGACCCCCAGTATTGAGGTGCCTGCCCAGAACCTGTCGGGCGGCAACCAGCAAAAGGTCATCGTCGCCCGCGAGTTCTCCCGGCCCATTCAGCTGCTGATCGCGGCACAGCCAACACGCGGCTTGGATGTGGGTTCCATTGAGTACATCCACCGGCGCCTGGTCGAAAAGCGCGACGAAGGGGTAGCCGTATTGCTGGTCTCCGTGGAATTGGACGAGATCATGGCTCTCTCGGACCGGATTGCGGTCATGTACGAGGGGCAGATCGTGGGCACAGTCGACGCGGACAAGATCAACCGTGAAGAGTTGGGATTGTTGATGGCAGGTGCCAAGCTCGAAGAGCAGCCACCACAGGCGGTGAAAGGGGGTGTGGGCGTTGGCTAACGAACGAACGTCAACGAGCTGGGTTCAACGTTTCGCCGCGCTGCCGTTGTGGGTCCGGCTGGTCGCACTCACTGCACTGCTGGCCGTGGTCGTTGTGCTGAGCGACTGGCTGGTGTTGATCTTTTTGATCGCACTGGGTTTGTGGCCCCTTACGCTGCTTCTGGGTTTGGGTGTGCTGGCCCTGCTCTCGACGCGACGGGGTGGCTGGCCGTGGATGAAAGGGTGGCTGGGTGCGCGATTGCGGACACTGGCCATCCCGGCCTTTTCAGTTGCCACGGCGCTGGTCATCGGTGGGTTGGTACTCATGTTTACCGATCAGGCCGTGTACCAGGCTCTGGGTGAAGGGCAGATCGGCGAAGCGCTAGGGCTGGCCTTTGGCAACCTGGCGCGAGCGTATGGCGCGCTGTATGAAGGAGCGCTGGGCAACCCGATCAACATCTTGGAGGCCATCGGCCGGGCGTTGAGCGGTGAGGGATTGCGCCCCATACTCAGCGCGGTGCGCGGCCCGAGTGACAGCCTGGTCCAGTCGGTGCCCTACATCTTTGCCGGCCTGGCGGTGGCTTTGGGTTTTCGCGCCGGTTTGTTCAACATTGGCGCCGAGGGCCAGATCGGTGTCGGTTGGTTGGTGGCGGTCGTCATCGGCTTTTCCTTCGCAGGCCTGCCCCCCGTGATCCATCTGCCGCTGGCCATCCTTGCCGGTGCGGTGGCGGCCGGTCTCTGGGCAGCCATTGCCGGCTTTCTCAAAGCGCGGACGGGTGCCCATGAGGTCATTACCACCATTATGCTCAACTATGTCGTCTACCGCATGAGTGAATGGTTGTTATGTGGGCCACTGGAATTCACCCAAGGAACCTGCCGGACCCAAGATATTGCCGAAAGCGCCTACTTGCCCCGCTTCTTGGGCCATCCGGTGACGGTACATTGGGGCTTTATCCTGGCGCTGGTAGCGGCTGCCGTGACCGGTTGGTTTCTATTCCGGACGACGTGGGGCTTTGAGTTGCGGACAGTCGGTGCCAATCCGAATGCAGCGCGCTATGGGGGCATGAGCGTGGCCAAGACCTTTGTGCTGGCCATGTTCCTCAGCGGTTCTTTGGCTGGACTAGCGGGTGTGGTCCAAGGGCTGGGGATTACCCATAACATCGCCCTAGGTTTCCAGGCGGGATATGGCTTTGACGCTATTGCCCTCGCTCTATTGGGCAAGAGCCACCCGACGGGCGTGGTGGGGGCCAGTCTCCTGTTTGGCATGCTGCGTGCCGGCGCGGGGCGGATGCAGTCCGTTGCCGGCGTACCCACCGAGATCGTCCAGATTGTCCAGTCTTTGGTCATTGTCTTTATCGCCGCGCCGGAGATCATCCGCACCCTCTACCGCTTGCGCAAACCGCGCGAGGAGGAAATCGAAGTTACCGTCTTTACCCGCGGTTGGGGCGCCTAAACCGGGCTCACGGAGTTGGCCATTGTGGCCGGCTTCCCGTGGCTTGGTGGCTGATCCCCACCGCTGGATCTGGAGAATGCGATGGCAGTTCAGGCACAATCCGCAGAGATGCAAAAGTCCTCCGGTTTGAGTCGGGGCGATCTGTTCGGGACCCTGTTCATCCTGCTGCTAGGAGCCGTTTTCATCGTCCTAGGCGGGGTCAGCACCCAAGCCGGCGATCAGTCTGCTTTTACTGATCAGGTTATTGGTACACTATTCGCACTCCCCTCGCAAGCCACGCTGTACACCATCGGCGGCCTATGTTTCTTCCTGGCCGGGCTACGCCTCTTCCGCCGGTTGGTCTTGCTCCGCTCGATTCTTAACTGGAGCATCGCCTTATTGGCTGCTTTTGCCTTTTTGGTGTGGATTACCAGTGGCACGAGCATGAACCTCCCGGGCATGGTCCAGGCGACCTTGATGGCGGCCACACCGCTGACGTTGGGCGCGATGGCTGGCATTTTTTGTGAGCGGGCGGGCATCATTAATATCGCCATTGAAGGCATGATGCTCGCAGGGGCGTTCGCTGCTGTGGCCTTTGCCAGCATTTTCGATAGCTTGTGGATGGGGTTGCTGGCGGCCAGCTTGGTCGGTGGCTTGATGGCCGCGCTGCACGCTGTGCTGTCCGTCAAATACAAAGTCGACCAGATTATCTCCGGTACCGTCATCAACATCCTGGCTGCCGGTGGCACGCGTTTTCTTAACCTGCGCCTGCTCGAACCAGCCGGCATGAGCACCCCCGGCTCCTTTGGCGTGATCAGCATCCCGGTGCTATCCGAGATCCCGATCGTGGGTCCCATCTTCTTTGAGAACCAGCCCACCGTCTATATCATGTTCATCTTGTTGATCGTGGTCAATTTCGTGATCTTTGCCACGCCTTGGGGTCTGCGGATGCGGGCTTGTGGCGAACATCCACGCGCCGCCGACACGGTGGGCGTTCACGTGAATCGGATGCGGTATGTCAGCGTGATCATCGGCGGGCTGGTAGCTGGCATCGGGGGGGCCTACTTCTCCCTGGGCGTGGTGGGCACCTTCGAGGATGGTATGACCCGGGGACAAGGGTTCGTCGCCCTGGCGGCAATGATCTTTGGTAATTGGAACCCCGTGGGTGGCTTTTTGGCAGCCTTGCTGTTTGGGTTTGCCGATGCGCTCCAGGTCAAGATGCAAATTCTCCAGCCGGTATTGCCCTTTATCAATCAACCGATCCCACCCGAGTTCCTACAAATGGCGCCCTACATTCTGACCATTGTCGTGGTGGCGGGTGTTGTGGGCCGGGCCATACCCCCCGCGGCGGAGGGCAAACCGTACGAGAAGCAATGACCGACCCTCCCACATCAAGCCTTTTCGGGGCGGGGTACTCCCGCCCCGTTGTCTATGGAGTGGAGAATTATGGTGGAACTATCGACAGCAATCGCCCAGGCGGTGCGTAGCCCGGATTCGTTGCGCGCTTATCTCGAGACATTCTACGGCTTGCCGGACGGGCCGGCGCTCTCGCCCTGGCAGCGGGTGGAGACGGCCTTGCAGCACCGGGAACCAGACCGAGTGCCGTTCGACTTTTGGGCCGTGCCAGAAGTGTGGGCCAAGCTTCGATCCGCACTCGGGGCCGGCAAGGATTCGGTTGCGATCGATGAGACGATCCTTCGTCTTCTGGGCATCGACTGCCGTATGGTGACCGTACCCTATGTGGGCAGCAAGGCTCGGGCTCTGCCGGACGGAACGTACATTGATGCGTGGGGCACGCACCGTCGCAACGTGACCAATGAATTCAGTACGTATGGCGAGTATGCAAGCCATCCCCTGGCCGAGGCCGAGACGGTTGACGACGTGTTGGGCTGGGACTGGGCCAGCCCCGATGACTGGGATGTCTCCGGGGTGCGGGCGCAGTGCGAGCAGCTCAATGCCGACACGCGGTACCACTTGCGCTACGAGGTTGGGGGCATTTTCGAGTGGGCCTGGGCTCTGCGCGGCTTTGAGCGTTTCCTTCTCGATCTGGCGGAGAAACCGGAAGTGGCGTGCGCC
>JASFOV010000262.1:0-6527 GCA_050116355.1 Anaerolineae bacterium | reverse complement strand
ACGAGCAGGGCGATCTGCGTGCCGCCCACGAGCAGGTCCTGGAAGGGGTCCACCTCATGCAGGGCTGGGAGCAGCCCTACGAAATGGTGAGCGGTTACACGGCGCTGGCCGCGGTCCTTCAGGCCCAAGGCGATGCCACGGGGGCACGAGAGGCACTTGAAAAGGCGGAAACGATCCAATCCCTGCATCCGCACTATCCCAGACTCAACAGCCTGGTCCGCAGTTGCCGGGTCAGGCTGCGTCTGGCCCAGGGCAGTCCGGAGGAGGCCGCGCACGCGGCAATCGAAAATCAGCTGGGTGAGTTTGGATCGCCTATCTTGCGCGAAGGGGAGCAGATACTCCTGGCCCGCGTGCTCGTGGTCCAACAGAAGTGGGGCAAGGTGCTTCCCCTCCTGGCCCAGTTGGCGGAGCAGGCAGAGGCAGGGGGGCGCTTCGGTCGATTGATCGAGATTCTGGTCCTTCAGGCCCTGGCTATCCAGGCACAGGGGGACCCGGCTGGGGGCCTGACCGCGCTGGAAAGAGCACTGGCCATAGGTGAAGCGGAAGGTTATGTGCGCGTCTTTGTGCAGCAAGGCGCGCCGCTGGCGCCACTGCTACGGCAGGCAGCCGCACGGGGTGTCTCAGTGCAGTATGTGAACGAGCTACTGGCCGCCATGGGGCTGGAGGCAGAAACCGCCACTGCGCCCTCCCTCGCCAGCACTCCTTCCCTGGTCGAGCCACTGACCCCCCGCGAAATGGAAGTCCTGCAACTGCTCGGCGCGGGAAACTCCAACCAGGAAATCGCCGACTCTCTGGTCATCACCATCAATGGCGTCAAGAAACATACGAGCAACATCTATGGCAAGCTGGGGGTGCACAGCCGGACGCAGGCCGTAGTGCGCGCCCAGGAACTGGGTCTCTTGTAAGAGGTACCCGTCCCGTTCATTTGAAGTACCCGTTCGGGTAGCCCGTTCTCCGCTTGAAATCTCCCAAAAACTACACTTCTGGGTGCCGACAAACTGGCCAACGTCGGCTATACTACAGTCAGCATATATCCGGGCAGACAAGGCAGGTGGGTCGATGCGTACAGGCGCATGCTACGAAATCCGAGTGGAGGGTCATATCGGCGACAGTTGGTCATCCTGGTTTGAGGATATGGCCATCCGCCACACGGATTGTGGTGAAACGGTCTTGAGCGGATCACTAATCGACGAGGCAGCCTTGCACGGGGTACTCATGAAAATCCGCGATCTAGGGCTGCCCCTCGTGGAGGTTAGGCGCCTAGCAACCCCGGTCGCCACCACCCAGGGAAAGGAGAATCTCACAACATGAAGATCTTAGCGATTACGGGCAGTCCGCACCGCGGCAATTCGCTGCAAGTCACGCAGCGAATCGAGGAGAAACTCGGCCAGTTCGGCGATGTCGAATTCGACTATGTCCATCTCAAAGATGTGCATCTCGAACCATGCAAGGGATGCTTCGTGTGCTTTATCAAGGGCGAGGGACGTTGTCCGATCAAGGACGACAAGGACCTGATCGCCCAAAAGATCGAGGCGACCGACGGCGTGATCTTTGTCAGCCCTGTCTATTCTATGCATGTCTCCTATCTGTTCAAGCAGTTTGTCGACCGCTTTGCCTGCACCTTCCACCGGCCACGCTACTGGGGCAAGTACGCTCTCACCGTGGCTGTCGCCGGGAACGTCGGGCTGGAGGAGACCGGCAAGTACCTGAAAGACGTGGCCATGGCGTGGGGCTTTGAGGTTGTGGATGAGTTGGGCTACCGGATGGCTCCCAGGAACACGCCGCTGCGAGCCATCTCCACACAAAAGGATCGCACCGACGAGGCCGTACTCAGGTTCTACACGACCATCAAGGAAAAGCCACCCCGCAAGTTGACCTTCCGCGACCACTTCACCTTCCGAATCATGCAGGCATCGTACGCGCGACTGGAGCAGATGTCACCCACGGACTACCGCTACTGGAAAGAGCAGGGCTGGCTCGAACCGTCAACAGTCTACTTTCACGACAACGTCCGGGCGAACTGGCTGTTTGACCGGGCGACCCGGGTCATGGGCTGGATGACGGGTCGCCAGATTGACCGTGCACTGACAGAAACAGCGAATTGATCAGGAACCATAAGGAGGAACAAAGTGTCTGGTATTGTACTGCGCTCTATCATCGCCCTCGCATTTGCATTCCACGGAGTGGGGCACGCAATGGGCATCATCCCGGCGCTGGGCATCGTCAACGTCGAGGGAGCGAGCCAGGGTTGGCTCAAGAACTGGTCCAGCCACTCATGGCTATTGACCGATCTCCTGGGCGACACAGTCTCCCGCATCCTGTGCATCGGCCTCTATGGGGCGGCGCTCATCGGATTCCTGGCTGCCGCCCTAGCGCTGTTGGGCTGGGGGGTCCCGCACGATTGGTGGCGGACACTGGCTGTCGTCTCATCTGTGATCTCGCTCGTCGCCCTGCTGCTCTTCTGGAACGCGCTGATCTTTCTCTTCCCCCACAAGGTGGGCGCCCTGACCATCAATGTGATCACGCTGGTGTGCCTACTGGTGCTCAGCTGGCCGACGGAAGCAGCCCTTGGATTCTAGAGGAAGGAGATTGACATGAAGCGGATCCTGGTACTCGGTGGAACAGGCATGTTGGGCGGCCCGGTCGCCCGCCGCTTGCGGGCCAGCGGTTTTGAAGTACGCCTGCTGGCACGCGATCCCGAAAAGGCCCGGGCAGTGCATGGTGACTCGTTCGAGATCGTCGCCGGAGATGTGAGCGACGTGAGCAGCCTGGAGCGGGCTTTGACCAGCTGTGATGGGGTGCACATCAGCATCGGCGGCCCGGTGGATAGGCTGAGCGCCGAGAACGTCACCGCCCTGGCCCCCCAGCTGGGCCTGGAGCGCATCACCTACATCTCGGGCGCGACAGCCTTGGAGGAAAATCGCTGGTTTCCCATGACCGCGCAAAAACTGGATGCGGAAGAGGCCATTCGCCAATGTGGGGTGCCGTACACCATCTTCTGCCCTACCTGGCCCATGGAGCAACTACCACGCCTGGCCCGTGGCGGCGAGCCCCTCCTCATCGGCGACCGGCCCAAACTGTATCACTGGTTCGCGGCCGACGACCTGGGCCGCATGGTCACATCTGCGTACCAGCTTGAGACGGCCGCCAACAAGCGCTTCTACGTCCACGGCCCTGAGGCTTTGAGCATGAAAGAAGCATTGGACCGTTACTGCCGGGCCTTCCACCCCCAAGTCGAGGCGGTTTCGGTCATGCCGGTCGACACGGCCCGGACCCTTGCCGAGTCGACTGGCAACCAGATGCTCGGCTTTTTCGCTGAGTTGATGGCCTATTTCGACCAAGCTGGCGAGCCAGGTGATCCGGCGGAGGCGAACGCGCTCTTGGGCGCGCCGGCGACGACGCTCGAGGCCTGGATCGAGCGGAGAAAGGCCCAAACAGAGTGAGCAAGATGGTGACCTACAAGAACATTGTCGCAACCAGCCGGGGCGGCCCGGAAGTTCTGCAGATCATGGACAATGACCTGCGCCCGCCATCCGCTGGAGAGGCGCGGATCAGGGTCCTGGCCACACCCGTCTGCCAGGATGATGTGGCCGCTCGGGTGGGCAACCGGCCGTTCCTGCCCAAAGTTCCCTTTGTGCCAGGCTATGCCATGATCGGTGTCGTCGATGCCACCGGCGAAGGTGTCACCCAGGTTGCCATAGGCGATCGCGTCGGCGCACTGACCAACTATGGAAGCTATGCGGAGTATATCTACTGGCCTGAAGAGAAGCTCGTGCCCGTGCCCACCACATTGGACCCGGCCAAAGCCGTAACACTGCTCCTGAACTACTTGGTCGCCTACCAGATCACCCACCGCCTGGTACAGGCCAGGGCTGGAGACAAGGTGCTCATTATCGGCGCGAGTGGCGGCGTGGGCACCGCTTTCTTGCAGCTCGGCGAGTTGGCCAACCTGACGATGTACGGGCTTGCCTCGAAGAGCAAACACCACATCCTGGCCGAATACGGGGCCACGCCCATCGACTACCGCTCACAGGATTTCGTGCGAGTGCTCCGCCAGGCAGAACCAGACGGCATCGACTATGTCTTCAATGGCATGGCCGATGAGTACTTTGAGCGGGGATTGGCCGTGCTGCGACAAGGTGGTGTCTTTGTGCACTATGGCGGTCCCCAGAGCTTTGCCAGCTTTTTGCGGTTGGTAGCCAAGCTTCTCTGGTACAACCTCGTGCCCAACGGCAAATCGATCAAGGGCTATGGCACCCATCGCGTAGCTCAGCAACTTCTGGTCGAAGATTGGTCGGCGCTTTTCGGATTGCTGGAAGAGGGCAAGATCCAGCCGGTCATTGCCGGTACATTCCCTCTCCTGGAAGCAGCCAAAGCCAACGCGCTGTTGGAAAGCGGGCAGGTCACTGGCAATATCGTTCTGCTAGCACCGGAATTGATGCAGCGGTAGCGATTGCACAATCGAGACTCAAACAAGGAGTTGAACATGAGCACTGCCCAAGTAAGAGTCGCAGGCGTCGGGCTGTCGTTTGTCTTGATCTTTCTTTCCGGACTGTGGTTGAGCCACCTCGGAAAGCCGTACAATACGGGGGTGTTTACGGTCCATAAGCTGGTCGGAGTGGCGGTGGGTATCTTGCTGGCGGTGATGGCCTACCAGACCCACAAAGCGGCATCGTTGGGACCGGTCGAGATCGCCGCGATCGTGGTCACCGTGCTGATGTTTGTTGGTACGGTGGCAAGCGGCGGATTATTGAGCATCGACAGAAAGGTGCCAGCTTTCGTCCAGAGGCTGCACCAGTTGCTGCCGGTCCTCACCGTCGTCTCGACATCGGGGACCTTGTACCTTTTGCTGCGCGGTATATGGCAAGGGGCGGTTCTGTAGGGAAACAAGCAGACCTGGTCTGGATACCACACATCATACGCACGCTTGAGGAACGGGCGGCGCCGATCGGCGCCGCCTGCATCTTGTGCCAGAGAAGTAGGGAGGCTGCAAAAAGTCCCGACACCGTCCCTGTTGCACAAGAACCTGTCTCCTGGTATAATGCGCCGGCGCAACTGGGATGCTACACGCTTGACCACAGCCTCTCCAACCCGGACTTGGTGACGTTAATCGGTTATGTAAAATGACACAACAAAGGGTTGATACCCTCATCCGCACCAAGCTGCACCCGCCCTTCACCCGGCCGGATCTGGTCCCCCGGCCGCGACTCCAGGCGCGAATCAAGGAAGGGCTCCGCCGGCCACTTACTCTGGTTACCGCCCCTGCCGGCTTTGGCAAGACCACACTGGTAGCGTCGTGTGTCGCGGACTGTGGCATGCCCCTGGCCTGGCTGTCTCTCGACGCGGATGATAATCAGGCACAGCGCTTTCTGACCTATCTGCTCGCTGCCCTGCAACAGGCGGACAGCGCAATCGGGAGCGAGGCCGGACAACTCCTGGCGGCAGTCCAGGAACCACCCCAAGCTGTCCTGACCAGTCTCATCAATGACCTAGCCGCCTCGGGCGAGGAGATGGCCCTGGTGTTGGACGACTACCAGTCCATCGGCAGCCAGGCTGTGCATGAGCAGGTGGCATTCTTTCTCGATCACTGCCCCACGACCTTTCATCTCGTGATCGCCTCCCGTTCCGACCCACCGTTGCCTGTAACCCGGCTGCGAGCGCGCGGCCAGACGGTTGAACTGCGGGCCTCCGATCTTGGCTTCACCGAGCGGGAGGCAACTCAGTTCCTGAACGAGGTCATGGGGCTTGGCCTGGATGCCCAATCGGTCGCGCTTCTCGAGAAACGTACGGAAGGATGGATCGCCGGCTTGCAGATGGCGGCCCTCTCCATGCGCGATCGTAACGATATATCCGGCTTTCTCGAAGGATTTTCGGGCACGAACCGCTACATTCTCGACTATCTTTTGGAGGAGGTGCTCGCGCGTGAGCCGGAGGAGCTCCAGCGCTTTCTCCTCCGAACCGCGATCCTGGCCCGGCTCAGCGGGCCACTCTGCGACGCGGTAACCGGTGCATCCGGCGGCCAGGAAACGCTCGAGAGGCTCGAGCAGCGCAACCTTTTTCTCGTGGCCCTGGACGACGAACGGCGCTGGTACCGCTATCACCATCTGTTTGCCGATCTACTGAAGGCCAGGCTCTATCAGTCGGCGCCCGATGAGGTGAACCCGCTGCTCTCGCGCGCCGCTGAGTGGTGTGAGGCCGACGGCCAGATCACCGAAGCGGTGAGCTATGCCCTCGCCGCACATGACTACCAACGGGTAGCCGGTCTGGTCGTGAGATTCTGGCATAACCTGACGAGCAAGGGCGAGGTCGAAACCGTATGGTCTTGGCTGCAAGCCCTGCCAGAAGAGGTGGTTCGGAACAGCGCGCCGCTTAGCGTTGTCTATTGCTGGGTCCTGTGGCTGAAGGGCCGGGTTGACACGATCGAGGCGCATTTGATGGATGCAGAGCGCGCCCGGGGCGAACAGGTTGGACAGCAGTCTGACAACGACAGCGCCGCCCCTGCCACGCTGCCTGCGGAGCTCGCCGCC
>JASFOV010000261.1:0-6538 GCA_050116355.1 Anaerolineae bacterium | reverse complement strand
ATAGATCCCCGCCGAGCGAATGTCTCCGGTCAACCGGAAACCGGCGATGTGGCCGTCCTCGACATAGATCTTGCGCAGCGTCCCGTTGTGGCGCAGGCGCAGTTCCTCGCCGCGCATGTGGCCCACGGCCATCACCGGCAGGCCCAGATGTTTCAGGCTGTTCATATTGTCCGCGCCTTCGTAGCGCGCATCCCGCCCCAGCAGGTTGTAAGCCACGATCCGGCCCTGGTCCACGGCGTTGGGAAAGATGGCGTGGACGTAGCGTTCGCCGGTCAGCCGGTCGTAGGTCTCAGCCACGTCGCCGGCCGCGTACACGTCGTCATAGTTGGTCTGCATCCGGTCGTTGACCCGGATGCCCCATTGCATCTGGATGCCCGAACCGGCCAGGAATTCGATGTTGGGTCGCAGGCCAGTGGCCGCCACCAGCAGGTCGGCGCCCAGTCGTACGCCGGAGCGCATCTCGACCGCTTCCGCACGCTGGTCGCCCACAAAGGCCACCGCGTCGGCGTCGTCGTTGCGCTGGACCTTGATCCCACGCTCGCGGATCATCTCCAGCACAAGCTGCGAGGTCTCCGGGTCGAGCATTGAGCGCATCACGCGCGAGCGGACCAGCTGTGTGACCTTCACGCCTAGGTCGGCCAGCAGCAGGCCGATCTCAACTCCGATGAATCCCGCGCCGACGATGAGCGCCGTCTTGGCTTGCCCCGCTTGGACCAGTCCCAGCAGTTCGTTCGCGGCGGACAGCGACTTGAAGTTGTAGATGCCGGGCTTGTCCGAGCCCTCCACCGGCGCGTAGAGGCGACCGCCGGTGGCAAGCACCAACCGGTCGTACGCCAGGGCTGCTCCTTGGTCCAGCTGAACCAAATGCTCATCGGGCGTGATGCCCGTGGCGCGTGTGCCCGGTCGATAGTCGATCCCCATCCGCTCCGGCCAGTCGGTGCCCCGCCAGAGGTGGGTTCCGTGCCCCGTGGCAAAGTATTCGACCATAGCCGGCGGCGAGTAGGGTGGGAAAGGCTCGTCGCTCAGCATCACGATCTCTGCTTGGACATCGTGCTGGCGAACGGTCTCAGCGGCGGTTACGCCGGCCGGCCCGGCCCCGATGATTACGATCTTCATGGTGTCCTCCCTTCAAACAGAGGTGGCCACGGTACCCAGCGGCCTATACCTCGACATGCGGGAGTCCGAGCGCTTTTCGCTTCTCCTCGATGTGTCGCCGGATAAGGATCGCCGCCTGCTCCGGATCGGGTTCGACGGCGAACTTGGCGCCCACCACGTCGTCCAGGCCGCTGGCCAGCAGGTTGACAACGTTGGGGCTGCCAAAGATGGCAGGCTGCACGCCCAGCACGGTATAGATCCCCGAAGCCACGACATAGGTGCCGATCGATACCGCCTTTTCCGAGTACCACTCCGGCGCCGCGCCGGCCAGTGGCAGAGCGCTGATGTCCACGCCCAGGTAGTTGGCCAGGGCGGCCGCCAGTACCAAGATCCGCGTGTTGTCCACGCACGAGCCCAAGTGCAGCACAGGGGGGATCCCCAGGGCCTGGCAGACGGCCTTGAGCCCGGGTCCTGCCAGCTCGGCGGCCTCGGGCACCATCAACCCCGCCTTGCCATCGGCGACGGCCGCGCAGCCGGTGACCACCACCAGGATGTCGTTCTCGATCAGGCGCTTGGTCAACGTCGTGTGCCCATAGTCGTGCTTGATCTTGGGGTTGTTGCAGCCGACGACGCCGGCGGCGCCGCGAATGGTGCCCTCTTTGATGGCATTAACCAACGGTTCGGGGCTGCCGCCCAGCGCGCCTAGGATGGCTTCGATGGAGAACCCGGCCATCATCTTAACCGGCTCCACCGGGATGCCCACCCCCCGCGGCACGCGCTTGCCAAAGTTCTCCACGGCTTGGCGGACGATGTCGCGGCCGATCTCCAGTCCGCGCTTGGGATCAAAGGAGATGTGGGTCGCCCCAGTGAACTTGGCCTTGTCGAACGTTGAGATGACCTTGGTGTGGAAGCACTTGGCCACGTCCACGACCGAAGGCATGATGCACTGGTAGTCGACCAACATAGCATCCAGCACTCCGGTCATGATCACCAGTTCCTGCATCAGGTGATTGCCGGCCATGGGGATGCCGCGCCGCATCTGCAGCTCGTTGCCCGTACAGCATAGTCCGACCAAGTTGATCCCCTTGGCGCCCATCGTCTCGGCGAGCTGGATCAGTTCCGGGTCCTGGGCGGCGCGCACGATCACGTCGGATAGCAACGGATTGTGTCCATGCAGGGCGATGTTTACCTCATCCTCTTTCAGTACCCCCAAGTTGACCTCCGAGACATTGGGTGCCGGTGTACCAAAGAGCACGTCCGAGATTTCAGTGGCGATCATCGAACCGCCCCAGCCGTCGGACAGGCTGGTGCGTATGGCGTGCAGCAGGATATTCACATAATCATTGTCTACGCCCATGTGGGTGCGGTGTAACACTTCCACGTTCTCGCGATCGATGCCGCGTGGCGTGATCCCCAGCTTCTCCCATAGTTCTTGCCGGGACGCCGGCACCCGGTCGACAAAGGTCAGGCGTTCCTTGCGCGTGCCATAGTCCTCCATCATCTCCCAGGCCAGATCCTTGGCGATCTCAGCAGGCTCTTTGCCTTCCACCTCCAGCCCGTACTCGGCGGCCAGCCGCTTGAGTTTTTCTGGATCGTTGATCTCGTAGGCCGTTGTCTCGCCTTTGCCCGTATGGTACAGGGCCTCTAGGATATCGCGCCCGTGGTCCGAGTGGGCCGCAGCCCCCGCGGCGATGGTGCGGGCCAGGTTGCGGGCGACGATGACATCGGCGTCGGCGCCGCACACACCCTTTTGTGGCCCGTCCCCAAAAGGATCGACGCGGCAGGGGCCCATGGCACAGTTGCGACAGCTTAGTCCCAGCGCACAGTAGCCGCACTGCGGTTCCTGGGCCTCTAGCCGGTCCCATACGGTCTCGATGTTCTCCGCATGGGCAAAGCGTATCATTTTCTGAGCATCTTCATTGATGGTCATGTTCTCGATAGACATTCCTTCCCTCCTCGTGCTATTGCTCATTGACTTGGCCAACGCGTTCGCCCCAGGCACGCCAGGCTTCATAGTTGGCCGGTAGTTGTGGTAGCTCGGGCCGGATCTCACCCGCGGCGACGGATACGACCTTGGCCAGACGTGCGCTGGCCGACTTGACCAGATCGTTGATGTCACCGAACTCCAATGCGCTCACCTTGCACACCTCGACGCAGGCTGGAATTCTGCCTTCTCGCTGCCGGTCGATGCAGTGATCGCACTTTACCGCGACCGTCCGGTCAAAGTGGACGGCGGGTGACAGGTAGTAGCGGATCACATCAAAGGGGCAGACCATGGCGCACATGGCGCAGGTGATGCACTTGTTGCCATCGATGACGACGATGTCCAGATCGGCGTCGCGGCTGATCGCCCCTGTCGGACAGACCGTCATACATGGGGCGGGATCACAGTGGCGGCATTTGTTGGGGAAGGCGGTGTTCAAAAAGATGCCGGGCGCGACGTGAATGCGGGGGCGTGGCTTCGGCCTCTCAAATACGGCCTGGTAGAGGTCTTTGCTCTGAGAATGCTCCACTGCACAAGCGACTTCGCACTGCTTGCAGCCGACGCATCGCTCTGGATTGACAAACACTGTCTTCATGCAAGTACCCTCCTTGTACATTTGCGGGAGACGACGACCATTTCCTCTTTGACCCCCCGCTCGTCGGAAGAGGACCGCTGCTGGAAGATCTGAGGAGTGAGCCCCATCTTGGGTATGTGTGCGCTTTCTCCTCAGCGACCTTCCAACGGCGGCGGGCTTTCAGAAGCTGGAGAACCGGTTCTGGCAGGTATGCTCACCTCCTTCCTTTGGGACGTGCTGCGTCTACGGGTCAAAAAGAAACAGCCGGTCACGTGCTGGGCGCATGCCTGGCAAGCTACCGGCTGTCTGATGATCGTTTCCACCTCCCCCTCGTCACTGAGGATAAGGCCACTCTTCAAATACTACAAATAGAATTTTACCATAGAGCTGTCCGGAGCGCAAACCTTGCCCACCCTCTCTGTATCCGATCTCCATGCGCTGGGCGCTATCGGAAGACCGGAACAGCAAGCTACCGCATCAAATTTCCGCTCGTTCGATCTCTTCTCGAACAGGTGCAGTCCGTCCTGATTTCCTTGCTCTTGAGTGAGTTTATGATATAATGGCCCTCGGTCGTAGCGGAGAGAGGCGACCGCGGTTTGCACAGGAGGGTATGTTGGCACATGACGGCCGTCTGAACGCCTTTTGGCTCATCCACCTGGTCATGTTGGGGTTGTTTGGCCTGGAACTGGCCTTTGTCCTGTCGGTATGGCTCAAGGCCCGCGTTCCGGGGTTGCCGCCCAGCGCCTCGCGGTGGCGCAAGCTGGCCGTCACCGCGAGGTTCGCCGTCGCCCTCCTCTTCAGCCGGCGCGTCTGGCCCCTGCTGAAAGCTTTGCTGGCTGACGGCATGATCCACCGCCGTCTGTATCGAACCAGTTCTCGCCGGTGGCTGGCGCACATCGCCGTCTTTGGTTCCTGGCTGGTGCTCGGTGTGCTGTCCACCATGACCGGGGTGGTCGTCGAGATCCTGCCTCTGTTGGGCATGAGCCCCGCTCGCGTCGCGGCGCTGCCCATCCTCGGTCAGTTGTATCACGCTGACGTATGGTGGGTAGCGCTGCTAAATGAGGTTCTGGGTCTCGTAGTCCTGGTTGGCATGGCCTGGGTACTCTACCGTCGCTACGTCCAACGCGATCCCCAGCTGCGCACCATTCCGGCGGATAGTGTGGTCATTGCCTTGCTCACCCTCATCGCTCTGGGCGGGTTTCCGGTGGAGACCTTCCGCCTGCTGTCGGCCTACACCACCAGCGCCGGCCTCTTTGCCCCCGATCCAGGCATGATCCCTGTGGACAAGCTACCGCTGACGCTGTATGGCGTCTGGGGGCCGCAGTGGGGTTTTGTGGGCTATCTGTCGGCCCAGGGCTTGGGCGCGCTCCGGTTAGAGCCCGGCGTCTGGGCTTTCCTGCACAACCTCTTTTTCTGGGGGCACGTGGCCGTGGTGACGGCCTTGCTGTTTCTCCTGCCCTTTACCCGCTTTTTCCACGTGATTATGAGTCCCGTCATTGTTGCCTACAACACGATGCTGGATGCGGACCAGCTGCCACCCGGTGAGCGCGGGCTGGCTTGGCCGGCGCGGTCAAGGGTGGAACGATCATGACCAGCCACAAGCGGGTCGACCTGGCCCACTTCACGTTGCGTCAGATGATGGAGCTGGAGGCCTGCACCCGTTGCGGCGAGTGCATCGAAACCTGCCCTACCTTTGTCGAGAAGCGGGTCGAGGCCATCCATCCCCTGCAGAAAATCGCCAGCACCAAGCGCTTTTGGAAGGCTGATCATTTGGGGCTTCTGGCCCGGCTGTTCGGTCACCGGCGGCCCACGCTCGAGGAACAGGCCGGTTATGGCCAGGGTGTCTATGCCTGCACCCTCTGTGCCCGCTGCCACGTCGTCTGTCCGGTACAGATTGACACGCGCTCCTTGTGGATTTCAATGCGCGAGCAATTGGTGGATTGGAACCTGCATCCGGAAGCCTTTGACCTGCTCCGGGACCGGGTCACGACCCAATACAATATCTCCGGTGAGGACAATGCCAACCGCCTGGTGTGGAGCGAGAACATGGAGCGCATCCCCGCCGGCCTGGACCGCAGGCAGGGGGCGGAGACGGTCTACTTTGCCGGCTGCGTCGGAGCCATGTACCCGCGCGTCTATGCCGTGCCCCAATCCTTTGTTCAGATTCTGGAGCGCGCCGGTCAGAGCTTTACCACCTTGGGAGGCGAGGAGTGGTGCTGCGGCTTCCCGCTCCAGATCGCAGGCATGGGCGCCCACGTCCCCACCCTGGCCCGGCATAACGTCGATGCCGTGCGCGCCATCGGCGCCCGGCAGTTGGTCACGACCTGCCCCTCGTGTTACCATACCTGGGCGCACGACTACCCGCGGCTCCTGGGCGAACCCTTGGGCTTCGAGGTGCTCCACGCCACGGAGTGGCTGGCCGCCCTCATCGACCAGGGCTGCATCGAGCTGAAGGGCTTTGCCCAGCCGGTCACCTACCACGATCCTTGTGATCTGGGACGCACCAGCGGCATCTACGAGGCGCCGCGCCGCATCATCCAGGCGATTCCCGGCATCGAGTTCGTCGAAATGGAGGAGAACCGCGAGATGGCCCTTTGCTGTGGCGGCGGCGGCGATGCCGAGATGGCCGACGCAGAGTTGACTGCGGCCGTCGGCCAGCGTCGCATCCGGCAGGTGCAGGATACCGGCGCGCGGGTGGTGGTGTCAGCCTGCCAGCAGTGCGTCCGTACGCTGGCAGAAGCTGCGCGTAGGAATCGTATCCGCGTCCGGGCCATGGATATCACCGAGCTCGTGTGGCGGGCCATGCAGGAGTGAGGTGGCCCGCAAGTCACGCGCCATATTTCGCATTACAACATACCACGAAGGAGATGGAAAGCAATGAAGAT
>JASFOV010000260.1:0-6547 GCA_050116355.1 Anaerolineae bacterium | reverse complement strand
CCAATCCCGTGTCGAGCAAAGGCTCCAGGGAGCTCATCTCGGATGAGAGGCTTCCCTGTGCTGTCCTTTCCTGCCGGAAGGCATCCAGGAGCGTGTGTACATAGTCCGCTACTAGGGGCGCTCTGGCCACTTGAGGGGGCTTGGCGGCCGGTCCCCGCGGGGCCAACCGCATCAGCACTTCGCACAGCGGCCATCCCATATCCAGGAACAGACGTACGTACCCTTCCGGTCGGGCTCGGGCGAGGGCCTGATACAAAGCCGCCTCGGCTTCATCGGGCCGGTTCATGGCATCCAGAGCCATCGCCTGCAACCCTAGGATTTCGATCCATCGACCGCTGCGCCCGCCCGCTTCGGCCAGTGTGCTCTGCCGGTCCAATAGATTCTGTGCATCGGCCGCGCGTCCCTGAGCCAGCCACAGACGCGCCAGCGCGATCTGCTCTAGTTCCGAGCCGCCCTTGCATTCCTCGGCCCAGCGACTGGCTGTCTCCATATCACCCACTGCCAACCACTGTTCGACCCGTGCCACCTTGAATGCTGTCGTCGTCGCCATCTGGAAATGGTGAGTCTGCATTATCTGTTCGGCTTCGCGCAGGGTGTTCAAGGCCGCCTCCACATCACCCCGCGCCTGGAGAATGCGCATCCATGGCAAATCGCCAACCACCCAGTAGCCGCCTAGCCGCCGCCGGAATTCCATCCCGCGTCGTGCGTGCTCGTAAGCTGCATCCAGGTGGTTCCACTCTCGCAGTAAATCGGCCATGCCGAATTCGTAGGCGCAACGCTCTCTCGAATCCAAGCCGCCCTGCTCCACCAACCATTGATATACTCTGTTGTAGAGTTCCTCGACTTGGTGAAGCTGTCCCTGGACCTTCTTGATGTTCGCCAGGTCGCACAGTGCCGGCACGATCACAAGCAACTGCTCCGTTTTTGCGCCGATCTTTAGCATGCCCAGCAACGCCTGGTGGGCCCCGTCTAGGTCATCCACGGCAAAGTAGGCGTCCGCCAAGGCATAGGCCGCCATGCCCCGCGCTGACAGGTGTGCTTCTGTTAGATACTGGTGGGTCAAGGTCGCCATCTCAATGGTGCGTGCTGCATCGCCACGTAAATTGGCCGCATAGGCACGGACAGCCGCAATGTGTCCCAGCAGGACCGGACCTTGAGGAGCCTCGGGTTCAATGCGCTGTTCTACTCCGTCGAGTAGCGAATCCACCTGATCCAACTGGCCGCTCAAAGCCAGTGTGTTGGCCCGGTAGATGTCGATCCATGGACGGTTGTGGACAAGCGGTTTGGGCAGTTGCTCGATCCAGTTCAAGAGGACAGGAACCTCGCTCCGTGAGAACATGCTGGTGAAGCTCTCTTCGATCATCGATGCTGCCCGCTCAAAGTCCTGACCAGCCATGGCATGGCTCATGGCCTCTTCCAGAGATCCCGCCTGTTGGTGCCATTGGCTCGCGCGGCGGTGCAGTTCGCGAATCTCCTGCTCCGATCGACGCTGCCCTAGAGTGGAGCGCAGCAGGTCCGCGAACAGATGGTGATAGCGATACCACCGCCGTTCGTTGTCAAGCGGCTGTACAAACAGGTTGGTGCGCTCCAGGTGGGCCAGGATGGCTTGGCTGTCGCGTGCTGCTGCCTCGCTATGCTGCTCTTTGGCTTCTACCCCGCCATCCTTTTGCGCCCGCGGGCCAAATCTAACGTCGTCACACAGGGCTGCGCACATTCGCTCCAGGATCGAGGTTTCGATGAGGAAATCATGAACGGCCGGTGACTGTTGGTCGAGAACTTCCTCCATCAAGTAATCGAGGATGTAACGGTTCGTGCCGCGAAACGCCTCGATGAAGGCGGCCCGAGCATCGTCTTGTCTGTGGCCCCGCATCGAGAGGGCAGCCATTTGCAGCCCGGCGATCCAGCCCTCTGTGCGCTGCTCAAGGGAAGTGACTGCCCTGGCAGACAAAGCCAGCCCCATCACGTCGTTGAGAAACTGGCTTGCCTCCCCTGCTGTGAAGCGCAAGTCCTGGTCGCGAATCTCAGTGATCTGCCCGCGACCCCGGAAGCGTGCCAGGGGTAGAGGTGGATCCACCCGGGTGATGATGATCAAGTGCATTGTAGGCGGTTGGTTTTCGATTAGAAACTCAACTGCTTGGTGTGGCCATTCGTCCTGAACGAGGTGGTAGTCGTCGAGCACGAGAACGAAAGGGGGTAAGTTGGCTACCACATCGTTGATCAGCTCCACAACCAGCGACTCAGCGCTGGGGCGCTCCGGCGTTTGCCACTGGCCTGCCAGGTTTCGATCCAGTGTTATGTCAACTTCATTGAGCGCAGCAACTAGATACCTGGCGAATCGTTGCGGCTCGCTGTCGTTGGCATCGAGCGACAACCAGGCTGGCGATCGCTGTTGTTGGTGAAGCCACTCGCTCACCAGTGTGGTCTTGCCCGCACCGGCTTTGGCCGAAACGAGCGTCAGCTTCTGGCGCAAGTGCAGCGCCTCATCCAAGCGCTCCAGGAGGCGCGGTCGGAGCACCAGGCCCGGACGCCGTGGCGGAATGTACAGTTTTGTTGTCAGAAGAGGTACGCTCATCGCCTCCGTCCCATTTGAGCCGCACGCACAGCCCAACTGGCCCAGTTGGCACCAATAGTGGCACGATTATACCATGCCCATGGCTGCTTGGCAATGATGCGCGGCGTAACACTTCGGGCAGAGGCAATCACGTGGGGCTGAGTGCTGGTCCGTCGAATGAACGAGAAGGGGAAAGCAGACTTCACTCTGATTGAGAAATCCTCTCTTTTGATGTATAATGATGGTAGGAAGTGGTATTGCTCCCGGCTCTCTTGAAAGAAGGAATGATGGCCAGACTGTCGATCTCCTGCTTGGGGTCTTTTCAGGTGAGGCTGGATGGGCAACCGGTCACCGACTTCAAGTCCAACAAGGTCCGGGCGCTGTTGGCCTACCTAGTGGTTGAAGCGGACCGGTCGCACCGTCGTGAGGTTCTCGCTGGCCTCCTTTGGCCCGAGTGGCCCGACCGGGACGCCCTCAGTAACCTGCGCTATGCCCTCTCTGACCTCCGTGGTACCATTGGCGACCGCGCCGCCGATCCCCCCTTTCTGCTGATCACCCGCAGCACCCTCCAGTTTAACGCCGCCAGCGATCACTGGCTGGATGTTGCGTCCTTCGCCGAGCTGGGCCAGCTGGACGATCAGTCGAGTCTGGATGAGGCGGCTACCCTGTATCGCGGTAGCTTTCTCGAGGGGTTCACCCTCAGCGATAGTGCTGCCTTTGAGGAGTGGATGCTATTCACGCGGGAGCGGCTCGCCCGTCGGATCTCCGCCACCCTTCACAAGCTGGCAGAAACCTGTGAACAGCGCGGCGCATTCGGACAGGCTCAATCCTACGCCCGACGGCAGATCGAATTGGAACCCTGGGACGAGATGGCGCACCAGCACCTGATGCGGGCGCTGGCCCTTGCCGGGCAGCGCAGCGCGGCCCTGGCCCAGTACGAGGCGTGCCGCCGCCTGCTGGCCGATGAGCTGGGCGTCGAGCCAGGGATGGCGACAACTCGGCTGTATGAGCAGATCCGGGATGGGCAGCTGCGGGTATTGCCGGAATCGCCAACGCCGATCGCTGCTTCCCCTGCTGACGATACCGCCAAACTGCCTCGCTTTCTGCAGGAGGAGCCGCCTCACGCCGAAAGACCCGTCTTTGTCGCCCGCGAGCGCGAACTGGCGCAGATGGACCGATTCTTGGATCGCGCGGTGGCCGGCGAGGGTCGCGTCGTATTTATCACTGGCGAAGCCGGCAGCGGCAAAACAGCCCTGGTCCAGGCATTTGTCCGGCGCGCCCAGGAGGCGCGTAGCGGCTTGATCGCCGCCAGCGGCAACTGCAATGCCTATACGGGTCTGGGCGATCCCTACCTGCCCTTCCGCGAGATCCTCGAGTTGCTCACGGGTGACCTTGAGGCTCAGTGGGCGGCGGGGGCCATGACGGCTGAGTATGCCCGCCGGCTGTGGACTACGATTCCCCAGGCCGCCCAAGCATTGGTGGATGCCGGGCCGGATTTGATCGACACCTTTGTCCCTCGTGCGGCTCTGCTTGATCGGGCCATGGCTTGCGCGCCGTGGCCCGGTAGGTTGGAGTGGCAGGCCCGCGTTCATGAGCTCGCAGATCGCAAACCGGTTGGCCCTGGTGTACCAAATCTGCAGCAGAGCGATCTCTTTGAGCAGTACACCCGGGTCCTGCAATCCCTGGCCCGGCAAATCCCTTTGGTGCTGGTAGTAGATGACCTGCAGTGGGCAGATCTGGGCTCGATGAGCCTGCTCTTTCACCTGGGCCGGCATCTGGCCGGCAGCCGTATCTTGTTGGTGGGCATCTACCGCCCTGAAGAAGTTGCCATCGGGCGGGACAGTGAGCGGCATCCGCTGCAGCCCATAGTCAACGAGTTCCAGCGCGACCTGGGCGAGATCGTCGTGAACCTGCGTCAGGCTGAGAGAAGGGGATTTGTGGAGGCATTGTTGGACAGCGAGCCCAACCGCTTGGGCGAAGCCTTTCGGCAGATGCTCTTCCAGCAGACTCGCGGCCATCCGCTGTTCACTGTCGAGTTGCTACGCGGCATGCAGGAGCGCGGTGATCTAGTCCAGGATGAGGCCGACCGCTGGGTGGAGGGACCTGAGCTGGATTGGGAAACCCTCCCCGCCCGGGTCGAAGCGGTCGTCGCCGAGCGCATCGGCCGGTTGCCCGAGGCACTCCGCGCGGTGCTGCGGGTAGCCAGCGTGGAGGGCGAGACATTCACTGCTGAGGTCGTAGCTCGGGTGCGGGCCAAGGATGAGCGGAAGATGCTGGAACACCTGAGTGGGCAGTTGGACAAGCGTCATCGCTTGATTCGGGCGCATAGCATCCAACGCGTCGACGGCCGGCTGTTGTCCCGCTACCGGTTCCGGCACTTTCTCTCTCAGAAGTACTTGTACGGCGGCCTTGACCAAGTGGAGCGTGTGTACCTGCACGAGCAAGTGGGAACCGCTCTAGAGGAGCTTTATGGGGCCCAGACAGAAGGCACGTCCGTTGCGGCCGTCGCAGTACAGCTGGCCCGACATTTTGAAGAGGCGCGGATCACCGAGAAAGCGATACGGTACTTGCATCAGGCAGGCGAACGGGCTCTACAACTCTCAGCCTATGATGAGGCAATTACCCATTTGACCCGGGGACTGGAACTGCTTACCACGCTTCCGACCTCCCTCGAGCGCGTGCAGCAGGAGCTTGCCCTGCAGATCTCCCTGGGGATCGCCTGGAAGGGGCGCATCCCGGGCGCGGAGGGCGAAAAAGCCTTCCTCCGCGCCCGCGAGCTGTGCCAGCAGACGGGACAGACAACGCAGTTGTGCCAAGTGCTGGGTGAGTTACTAATCCTTCCCTATGTGCGGGCCGAGCATCAGACGGCGCGTGCGCTCGCTGAAGAGGCGCTTGGCGTTGCCCAAGAGACCGGCGATCCGATCCTCGTTACCCTGGGGCACTGGCATCTCGGTTTTATTCTTTTCGGTCTCGGAGAGTTCACGCAGGCCCGGGATCATTTGCAGCAGGTGATCTCGTTTTATGAACCACAACAACACCACAGATCCTACGTGTCCCTGCGTGGCTCGGATGCTGGCGTGAGCGCCATGGCTTATGATGCTTGCTGCCTGTGGTGCTTGGGCTACCCCGACCAGGCTGAACAACGCAGCCAGGAGGCCCTAGATCTGGGCCGACAGCTGGATCATCCGTTTTCCCTGGCCGATGTTCTCTGTTTTGGTGGCTGCTTGTTCAACAAGATGCGCCGCGATGCCCTAGCACTCAGAGAGAATGCCACAGAGCTAATGCGACTATCGGAAGGCATGCGCTTTTCGTCCTTCTGGGGAACGGGAACCTGCTACATGGGCGAAGCGCTCGCCAAGTTGGGACAGGTCCAGGAGGGCATGGAGCTGATACGTGAGGGCTTGACGTCTAGGCTATCCATTGGCGCTCGGTGTTACGCCTCAGGTATACTGGGCGCTCTGGCCGAGGCCCAAATGGCAGCTGGCAACCCGGAGGAGGGCCTGACCACACTGGCTGAAGCACTTGCGTTGGTTGAAGAGACGGACGAGCGCTACGGGGAATCAGATCTCCGTCGAGTGCGAGCCTCCCTGCTCCTTCTGCAGGGCGATCAGACAGCCGCGGAGATCAGCCTACACAAAGCGATCGAGGTGGCTCGTCGCCAGCAGGCCAAGTCGTGGGAGCTGCGGGCGGCGATGAGCTTGGCCCGACTGTGGCAGCAGCAAGACAAGCAGGATGAGGCGCGGCAGATGCTGGCTGGGATCTATGGCTGGTTCTCCGAAGGCTTTGACACCCCCGACTTGAGGGAGGCCCAGTCCCTGCTCGAAGCACTGGCCTGAGGTCACTGCTGTTTCATCCCTGGCGCAATCTCCAGTGCAAAGGTCACTGCCTGCTGGGAAGTCATATCATATCCCACCTGCCAGGCTCGCTGATATGCCGCCTCACCCATGGGTTGGCGAACAGAGTCTATGATCGGCAGGATGTCCTTCTGGTCGGGTG
>JASFOV010000259.1:0-6558 GCA_050116355.1 Anaerolineae bacterium | reverse complement strand
CAAGAGAGTTTCAGTGAGGTCCGCGCCATACTCCTTGCGCGAATTGACTGGTGCACTGTCATTCTCATATGAAACTTCCAAGCCATCGCCCATGACGACGATCGACTCGACTTCTCCAGCGTTGATATCCGCTACCAACTGGGTTAGGGAAATCTCATCCCCCTGACTACCCGTGGGGATGATCCCCATTAGCAGAACGACCGCAGCGCCTCCCAAGAGCAGGAGGATTAGCAGGCCTCGCCAGTTTACATTCACCCTATGCCTCCACGCTAGCTAACTTTTGAAAACTCGACGCCACGCGCCAGTGAATCGCGCATGATCCTTGGCGTAGCTCTACTGTACTACAATGTCCATCCGGCGCCAGTAAGCTGGACTCCAAATCCGAGTTTTTCTGGATCCTTACAAGACAAATTATACCAGACGTAAGGGGAATCAACTAGTTTTATCCCGGCCATGGCAACCTTCTCAGATCCAGCGATCGACTTCGACCAGGGGTGAATCACCGCCTGACTCAGCTCGTCTCTACTCTCGCACAGCGACCCCATACCAGCAAGCGCATCCCGCGGGATACGGTACGATCCTGCCGAGTCAGGCACTGGGGCACTGTAGCGACTGTACACAGTGCGCCAGAGCGGGATCAATCCTAGCACTGCAATCAAGGCGACCACAGCCAGTCCAACCAAAATCCAATCAACGCCCTCAGATTCGTCGTTCCAGCTTTGTGAATCGCGATCATCTAGCACCCAGTTAGGATACACAACCTGTGGGGGCGGCACGATCAGGGGCGGCGGGCTCGGTTCAGGCGGTACATAGACCGGAACCGGCTGGGGGACGGACGGCGGCAGAGCTTCTGCTTGCGCACGTAGAATGTAGGCCAGTTGGCGGGCGTTCCGGTAGCGGGCGGAAGGCTCTTTGGAGAGAGCCTTGTGCACAATCTGCACGACAGATGCGGGGACATCGGGAGCCAAAGCAGACAGCGGAGGCGGTTCCTGGCGGAGGTGCTGTACGACCAACAACATTTCGTCACGGGCGACAAATGGCGGTCGTCCTGTCAGCATTTGGTAGAAAAGTGCGCCCGTAGCGTATACATCGGATCGGGCACTCACGTCCTCTCCACCCGCTTGTTCGGGTGTGATATGGGGAAACCGACCCCACGGCTGGTCGAGGGGAATGTCCTCGGAACGGAGCGCCAGTATCAAGCCGGTGTCCAGCAGGACGATCTCATCTTCCTCGTCAACCCACACACTATGGGGGGAGAGCCCCCCATGGACGATTCCTGCTTGGTGGGCCAAAGCCAGGGCGTCACATATCTGTATCGCAAAGTCCAACGCGATGCTTAGCTCCAGGGCGTGCCGGCGTGCCAGCAGCTCGGCCAGCATCTGGCCCTCTCGGTGTTGGCGCACCAGGTACAACTGCCCCTGCCATGCACCAATATGTTGGTAGGAAATAAGCGACGGCTGGTCGAGCTCAGCGATCCTCCGGTTGGCGGTGTTCAAGCGCTGCTGCGCCGCGCCACGGCTCCAATAGGGATCGAGCAGCAGGACGACGACCAGCCGGTCTTGGTCGATGTCGTACGCTTTGTACTCGGTCCCAATATCCCGGTTGACGCCCCCGGATACGATCCGATAGCGTTCATCCCATACCTGGTCAAGAGGTAGTGGCGATTCTTGTGAATTCATAGTTTTTCTACTTTCACCAACCATTATTGGGAATCGACGATCAACCCCTACAAGATTATACCCGAAAGCATAGCCGGCGGCAAGTAGATTGGTGTAGCGCTTCTGGAGCAAGCGCGAGGGTGGCAGCCCGCTCACGACTTGGTAGGAATAGGATTGGCACAGCGGTTGAAGCTCTGGTATAATGGCGCGTACCTAGGCCTTGTCCGTTAGGCACCCGGCACCTGCCGGTGGAGATGAGACTTCGCATGATGCGATCCAAGCTGATCGTCAACCCCACATCGGGACCGTGGAGTATACAGCGCGAGCTGCCAGCCGTTCTGAATCACCTAGAAGAACACGGGTGGCGGACCACGCGGCACCAGACGGAAGGCCCCGGCGAGGCGACCGTTCTGGCCCGAGAAGCGGTGGACAAAGAGCTAGACGCCGTGTTTGTCGTTGGCGGCGATGGGACCATCAACGAGATCATCAATGGCTTGGCCGGGAGTTCCGTAGCGTTGGGTGTGCTGCCCGGGGGCACGGGGAATGTGTGGGCCAAAGCTCTCGGCCTGCCCACCCGGTCGCCCCGTCACCTGATGCCCTTGGTCGATTCAGTCCGGGCGCTGGTGCCCGGCAAGATGCGTCGCATCGACCTGGGCCTAGCCAACGGTCGCTACTTCCTGCAGTGGATCGGCATCGGCCTCGATGCCGAAGTAACCTACGCCATGGAGCCCCGCACACGCCGCCAGCGAAGGCTGGGGGTAGTGGCCTACGTCGTCGCCGGGGTGACGGCCGCGGCCAATATGGTCGGTACCCGGACCCGTTTGTGGATCGACGATGATCTGATCTACCGGCGTTCCATCCTGATCGTCATTAGCAACTCACAGCTGTACGGCGGCGTAGTGCGCATCGCCACCGATGCCCGGCTGGACGATGGTCTGCTTGACATAGACGTGTTTGCTGGCACCGGCTTTGGCTCCTCGATCCGGGCAGCGTTGGGGGTGATCACCGGCTTGCACGTCCGGGATCCGCGGCACAGCTGCTACCAGGGTGGCACGATCCGGATCGAAACCGAGAAGCCAATGGCGGTCCATGTGGATGGGGAGCCCTTCGGTACAACCCCCTTGAATTGCCAAGTCGTACCCCGCGCGTTGACGGTGTTGATCCCGCGCGATATTAGCTCCGAGATGTTCACTGAGGAGTCACCCTAACAGGCGTTCCGGCCATTGTCATTCCACCCAAGACTTGGTATAATGGCCATGCAAGACAACGGAGGTTGCCCTCTCGCAGTCCAGATGGGAGAGGGTGGGATGCCTCATCACCGGAAATCGTTGAGTGTCTATGCCCGAACTGATGATACAGACGGAAAGCCTAACCAAGCGTTTTCCCTGCTCTACGGCTGGGAAGGAGCGGGGCTGTGCCCCGTTGGACGAGACCGCCGGGGGACAGGAAGCGCTCACCTGGTTCACAGCAGTGGATCGGGTTTCGCTGAGCGTGGCAGCGGGTGAAATCCTGGCCCTGCTGGGTCCCAACGGCGCGGGCAAAACCACGACGGTACGGATGCTGGCTTCGATCCTCAAACCCAGCGAGGGATGGGCCCAGGTTGCCGGTTTTGACACGGTACGCCAGGCTCGCCAGGTGCGTTATTCCATTGGACTGCTTACCGAGTTCCCCGGCCTCTACCTGCGCATGCGAGCTGACGAGTATCTGGTCTTCTTTGGCCGGATGCAGGGCATGCCTGATGAGTTGATCCGCCATCGCACCGGACTACTGATGGACCGCTTTGGCTTGCTTGTCGCCCGTAGCCAGCGCCTGGCCGAGTACTCCAAAGGCATGCGGCAGAAACTGGCCCTGATCCGGGCCATGATCCACGATCCACCTCTCTTGCTCTTGGACGAGCCAACCTCCGCCATGGATCCTCATAGCGCCAAACAGGTTCGCGATTCCATTTTGGATCTAGGGCATGACCAGCGCACTGTGCTCATCTGCACACACAATCTGAACGAGGCTGAGCTCTTGGCTGATCGCATCGCCATCATCCGGCGTGGACAGATCGTCGCTTTGGACACACCGGCGCGGTTGAAAGCACAGTTGTTGGGCTCGCCTCTGTTGGAGGTACGGTTGACTCACGCCCTGGACGGACGCTTTCGGCCAGCCGATCTGGCTGATATGGTGACAGTCGAGGCATCTGGTGACACCTGGTTTCGCTACCGGACGCCGACCCCGGAGACAACCAATCCAGCGCTCCTGGCCCGCCTGGCCGGCTTGGGAATAGGAGTGCTGACCCTGAGCGAGGTGCACCGTAGCCTGGAGGAGGTGTACCTGCAGATTGTGGGCAGTGAGGGAGAGCATGGCAACTAGAGCTGATCCGGGGGGGAGCGTGCGGACCAGGCGCTCCTCATTGCGGATCATCGGGCTGATCGCCCGGCGGGAGATACGCGACATTCTGCGCGACTGGCGAATCGTGACGCCAATTGTCATTCTGACCCTAATCTTCCCCTGGTTGATGAACTGGACGGCGCAAGCGGCCATCGATTTTGTGCAGCGCCGCGACGCGACCATCATCGGCGAGCGGCTGATTCCGTTCCTGTTGATGATCGTGGGTTTTTTCCCCATCTCATTCTCGCTGGTCATCGCGCTGGAGACCTTTGTAGGGGAGAAGGAGCGGCGCAGCATCGAGCCCCTGCTGTCGATGCCCATTTCCGACCTCGAACTGTATCTGGGCAAGATCATTTCGTCGACCGCCCTACCGCTTGCAGGCAGTATTCTGGGCATCTCCGTCTACCTGGGGGGGCTGTACGTGTCGGTCGACTACGCGCCGCCGCCCACGCTGGTTGTCCAGATCTTTGCGCTCAATATCATCACCGGGTTGCTCATGGTGGCCGGCGCCGTTGTCATCTCCAGTCAAACCACCAGCGTGCGGGCCTCGAACCTGCTGGCGAGCTTTATCATCGTCCCCATGGCCTTGCTCATCCAAGGGGAGAGCGTAGTCATGTTCTGGGGCAACTACCAAGCGCTGTGGATCGTGGCGGTCGGGCTGCTGGTGGTGGCAGTGATCCTGGTCCGGATGGGCGTCAAGACGTTCAACCGTGAGGAGATTCTGGGCCGCGAGGTCGACGAGTTGAACGTACGCCGCACGGGCCAGCTCCTATACCACTTTTTCGTGCAGCCGCCAGACAGGACAATCCGTGTGGCAAACGCGCCCGCTGTTTCCCTGGCCCCGCTTCGATTCATCCGCTGGCTCGGGCGAGTGTATCGCTACGACCTTCCCTACTTGCTGAGACACAACGGGTTGCCCATCGTGGTGGTTATCCTGGCCCTGGTAATGGCGGTAGGACTGGGAGCGGCACTGGTCGATCAGTACGCCCTGCCGCCAGGGACGATCACGCTAGAATCGATCGCCGACCAGGAAGTGGACCTACAGGCGTTTTCGGACATCAGCTTTTTGCCATCACTGACAACTGGGGGGATCTTTGGCCACAATGTGCGCGTGCTGTTGCTGGCGGCGGTTTCGGCTATCATCAGCCTAGGGGTACTCGCGATCCTACTGCTGATGATCCCCATTGCCGTGGTGGCATTCTTCGCCGGGCAGATAGCGCTGCAAGGCTACAGCGCCCTGGCTTTCTTGGTGGCCTTTGTGCTGCCCCATGGCTTCTTTGAGATCCCAGCCGCGATCCTGGCCACCGCCTTTGCCCTGCGCATTGGAGCGTCCGTCACGGCGCCGCAGGAAGGATTGACGGTCGGCGAAGGGATGATGTCGGCCATGGCCGATTTCTGCAAGGTCTTTGTCTTCCTGGTGGTGCCCTTGCTGCTGGTGGCGGCCTTTGTGGAGGCCAACCTGACGACCAAGATCGTGATGTGGGTGTATGGAGGTTGAGCGATGGCCGAATTGATCATCTTGGGCACAGCCGCTTCCGTGCCCGACGCCAATCACGATACGGTCGCCCTCGCCTTGCGCGGGCCAGACTGGGCTGTGCCCATCGACTGCGGCGGCAGCCCTCTCCACAAGCTAGCTCGCCACGGAGTGTCACTCCCAGAAATCCGTGCCGCCATCCTGACCCACCGCCATACCGATCACATCTACGGTCTACCCATGCTGGTGCAGGGTCTGTGGCTTGGCGGGCGGGAAGAAGGCCTCCCCCTTTATGGACCGGCTGAAGCGCTGGAAACGGCGCGCAAGCTGCTGGAGATCCTGCAGCTTGCCGGCCGCGAGGAGATATTCCCCATTGAGTGGCATCCTGTGCCCCTCCGCGAAGGACGCCGTGTGCTGGAGATAGGCGACGTCCGCATCACATCGGCGCCTGGGGTGCACGCCGGCGTCCAAACCCTGGCCTTGCGTTTTGACAATCCCGTTAGCGGGCGCTCCATCGTCTACTCATCCGACACGGAGCCGTGCCCGGCGGTGAGGCGTCTGGCTGCCGGAGCCAACCTGCTCATTCACGAGGCGACCGGGACACAACCCGGCCATTCATCCCCCGCCCAAGCTGCTGAGGCGGCCCGGCAAGCGGGCGTGGAGCAACTGGCGCTTATCCACTATCCTGTGCAGAGTGTGAATCTCGAGACTTGGCGCCAGGCTGCAGGCGAGTTCCCGGGGCCGGTGACCCTGGCCCAGGACGGCGACATCTACCCGTTGTGACCGGCTTGGATCTGGCGCTGACTTGTCAGCAGGTCAGATGGAGAGCAGCAGCCACGCGCCGTCCATCCGCTTCGAACTGGTTATAGGTTTCGCAGGCCGGCGCGGTCGGCTGTATCACGAGTTCGATCCCCTCGTTTTCCAGGTTCCGCCGCGTGTCAGATGGGACGTTCATCCGGCCGTAGCGACCCGTGCCGACCACCAGCACCTCGGGTGGGTCGGCCAGAATGGGTTCCAGATCGGATCGCGCAAGCCGATGACCCTCTTCTC
>JASFOV010000258.1:0-6579 GCA_050116355.1 Anaerolineae bacterium | reverse complement strand
CCGAGGGAGACGAGCGACTTGCCACATCGCGGCTCTGTAGTCGTCAAGTAAAGAGATTTGTACATCGTATCCCTCCGATTCTTGGTGGTCTATCCGGATTCGGGCGCCGGTTCTGTTGTTCCCTTCCGGGGCTAGACCATGAAATTTGTACCAGCCTTCACAATCCTGCCGCCTGAAAGGCGCCCTGGACAATCGCCTGGGCTTCGCTCGTGATTCGCTCCAAATGTTCCTGGCCGCGAAAGCTCTCGGCATAGATCTTGTAGATCTCCTCAGTCCCTGAGGGCCGGGCCGCAAACCAGCCATTCTCGGTTACAACTTTGAGACCACCAATGGCGGCGCCATTGGCCGGTGCGTGGGTCAATTTGGATTGGATCGGCTCGCCGGCCAGTTGCCTGGCTGTCACGGCCTCGGGCGAAAGACGGCGCAGCACGGCTTTTTGCGCTGGGTTGGCGGGCGCATCCAGGCGTACATAGTGGGGGCGGCCGAACCGCTCTTCCAGGGCTTGGTAGTGCTGCCCAGGATCGTGCCCGGTCACGGCTGCGATCTCGGCAGCCAACAGGTTGAGGATGATCCCGTCCTTATCGGTCGTCCATACGGTTCCCTGTCTGCGCAGGAAAGAGGCCCCGGCGCTCTCCTCCCCGCCAAATCCATAGGAGCCATCCAGCAATCCCGGGACGAACCATTTGAATCCGACCGGCACCTCGGCCAGCCGACGTCCCAAGTGCACCGCGACACGGTCGATCATGGAGCTGGAGACCAGGGTCTTGCCGACCGCCGCCTGCGCCGGCCAGCCAGGCCGGTTCTGGAAAAGGTACCAGATGGCGGTGGCTAGGTAGTGGTTGGGGTTCATCAAGCCGGCGCTGCGGGTGACGATCCCATGACGGTCATAGTCCGGATCGTTGCCGAATGCAATGTCGAAGCGATCTTTGAGCTGGATAAGGCCGGCCATGGCGTACGGCGAGGAACAGTCCATCCGGATCTTGCCATCTTTGTCCACGGTCATGAAGGAGAAGGTGGGGTCGACGACCCGGTTGACCACCTCGATGTCGAGCCCGTACTTCTCAGCGATGCGATCCCAGTAGTCGATCCCTGACCCGCCCATGGGATCGACCCCGATCTGTATCTCAGCAGCAGCAATCGCCTCCAAATCTACGACGTTGCCCAGATCGGCGACATAGGGCGCGATATAATCGTGCTGGTGGGTGGTTTCGGCCTTGATCGCGCGGCTGTAGGGAATACGTGTGACGTCCTGCAACCCATTCCGCAGGATCTCGTTGGCCCGGTCCTGGATCGCACGGGTGGTGTCTGTATCGGCTGGGCCGCCGGAGGGTGGATTATACTTGAAGCCGCCGTCCTCGGGTGGGTTGTGTGAAGGCGTGATGACTACCCCGTCGGCCAGCCCGGTGGTCCGGCGTTGATTGTGCGTCAGGATCGCGTGCGAGATAACCGGGGTGGGTGTATAGCCTCTCCCTTGCTGGAGCATGATCCTGGTTTCGTTGGCGGCAAACACCTCGACAGCGGACCGCAGGGCGGGTATGGATAGCGCATGCGTGTCGATGCCAATGAACAGCGGACCGCAGATATCCCACTGCCTGCGGAGCTCACAGATGGCTTGGCTGATGGCTAGAATGTGGTTTTCGTTGAACTGCTGCTCGAGCGATGTCCCTCGGTGTCCTGATGTGCCAAAAGAGACTTGCTGGCTTGGCTCGGCGGGATCGGGTTGGAGTGTGTAATAAGCGGCGACCAACTCCGGAATGTTGGGCAGCATATCGCGTGGGGCAGGTTTGCCTGCAAGCTCGTGTGGAGCCATCGTTCCCTCCAGGGATGCGGACACCCGTCGACCAGATGTCTCACACCTTTCGAATTTCTTTGTAGTAGTTGATCAAGCCATTGGTCGAGGCATCGTGTGACTGGACCGCTTCCTCCCCGTCCAGTTCGGGCAGGATGGTACGGGCCAGTTGTTTGCCCAACTCGACGCCCATCTGGTCGAAAGAGTTGATATCCCAGATCACGCCTTGGGTGAAGATTTTGTGCTCATACAGGGCAATGAGCGCTCCCAGCGTCTTGGGCGTGAGTTTCCTGAACAGGAACGAGTTCGACGGTTTGTTGCCGGCAAAGGTCTTGGCCGGGACCAACCGCTCCAATTCCTCGCCACTCAGCCCTTGGCCCGCCAACTCGGCGCGTACCTCGCCGGTGGTCTTGCCCCGCATCAGCGCCTCCGTTTGAGCGAAAAAGTTGGAGACGAGGATGGCATGGTGGTCGCCAATGGGGTTGTGGCTCTGGGCAGGGGCCAAAAAGTCGCAGGGGATCAGTTTGGTGCCTTGGTGGATGAGCTGGTAGAACGCGTGCTGGCCGTTTGTGCCTGGCTCGCCCCAGATGATCGGGCCGGTGCTATACTCGACCGGCTCACCGTCCTTGGTGACGCTCTTGCCGTTGCTTTCCATGTCGCCCTGTTGAAAGTAGGCCGGGAAGCGGGCCAGGTACTGGTCGTAGGGTAGGATGGCGTGGGACTGCGCGCCGAAAAAGTTGTTGTACCAGATGCCCAACAAGCCCATAATCACGGGAATGTTTCGATCGAACGGCGTAGTCCGAAAGTGTTGGTCCACCCGGTGCGCGCCTTCCAGTAACTCCTCGAAGCGATCCATACCGATGGCCAGAGCGATCGATAGCCCGATGGCGGACCACAGCGAATAGCGCCCCCCAACCCAATCCCAGAATTCGAACATGTTACGAGGATCGATGCCAAATGCCTCCACACCTTCCTCGTTGGTGGACAGCGCCACAAAGTGCTTGGCCACCGCACGCTCATCCGCCGCGGCATCCAAGAACCAGCGGCGGGTCGTGTGCGCGTTGGTCATGGTCTCCTGGGTGGTGAAGGACTTGGAGGCGATCAGGAACAATGTGGTCTCCGGTCGGACAGCCTTGAGCGTCTCGGCGATGTCCGTGCCGTCCACATTTGAGACAAAATGAAAGCGTAGATCAGCCCGTATGTAAGGCGCCAGGGCAATGACCACCATTTTGGGGCCCAGGTCTGAGCCGCCGATGCCGATGTTGACGATGTCGGATATGGGCCGACCGGTATAGCCCCGCCACTCGCCCGAGCGCACAGCCTCACTGAAGCGCCGCATCTGCGCCAGGACGCGGTTGACGCCAGGCATCACATCCTGGCCATCCACCAGGATGGGTGTATTGCTGCGATTGCGCAGGGCTACGTGGAGCACGGCTCGTCCTTCGGTGATGTTGATCTTCTCGCCGGTGAACATCGCCTCGATGGTCTGGGCTAGCTGCGCTTGCCGGGCCAGATCGACTAGCAGCGCCATCGTCCTCTCTGTGATGCGATTCTTGGAGTAGTCCAAAAGGATCTCATCCAGTTGTAACGAGAACCGCGCAAAGCGCTCCGGGTCGCGAGCGAACAGGTCGCGCATATGGACACCGCCCATCTCCTGCCAGTGTTCATTCAGCGCCTGCCAAGCCGGGGATAGCGTGAGTTCGGTCATAGATCGTTCCCTCCGTGAACTGCTTCGGGTCCAGGCACAAGGCTTGCTAGTCGACGAGGACGGGTTTCACGTTCTAGATATCTTGGATGTACTGGCGCATGGTGCGATCCGAAGAGTAAAAGCCGCAGTGGGCCGTGTTGAAGATGGACGTTCGCGTCCATGCCTCCCGATCGAGGTACGCTGTAGCGGCCTGCTCTTGTGTCGCCAAGAGCGATGCATAGTCGACCAGCAACAAGTATTGGACCTGTTGCAGCAACGAGTCGATGATGGGCTGGAAGGGTTGGGTGTCGCCGTCCGAGAAATCACCAGCAGCGATGCTGTCGAGTACACCTTTGAGTTCGGCGTTGCCTTGATAGTAATCCAGTGGATTGTACCCCTGCTCCTTCTACGCAAAGACCTCATCGTTCAAATACCTAGGTTCTGGGAATTGTATCCATCATAATGCCTAATTGTTAACGGTTGCTTATCCCATGTTTGACGCTACGTTAAAGATCTGCACCCTGTATGTCCATTGTCTGCAGTCTGATCCTGAGACGGGACAGGAGCAAGCTTCTTTCTTCCATTATAGCAGAAAGGCGCCCGGTGCGCACGTACCATCTGTCTAGGGTTTCACCTGGACGAACGTATAGGTCGCTGAGAATGTCTGACTGCTGGGCAGCAGCTCGCATTGCCTCCCGATGCGCATTGACGAGGGACACGGTGCCGGCAGGATGCGAGGAGTCCATCAAAGGAGCGGCAGCCAAAGGGGGCCACTACGCTCGCATGTGTACGTCAGAGGTGATGGTGTCCTCGATAGCCTGCCGGAGCGACGTATAGGTGATGCCCAGCTCCCTGACGGCCTTGCTGCCGTCAAAGTGGAGCCCGGCTTGCAGGTTGCGCATGGCGTCCCATGCCAAGCCCCACAACGGGGGGCGCTGGGTCAAGTCCGCGATCCCCGTTAGCAGCCAGGCGCAGGCCAAGGCCAGCCCGTCGGGGAAGTGGATCGGCGGTAATCGCACTCCCGATATCTCTTCCACCGTGGCGTAGAATTCGGCCAGGCTCAGCCCGTAGCCGCTGATCAAGTACTTCTCGCCCAGATTGCCCTCTGTTTCCAGGGCGGCCAGGATGGCCGCAACCACGTCGTCGACGTGCACCAGGTTGTGCCGCGCGCGATGAAAGGCGGTGCCCGGCAGGCGCCGCTGGATCAGGTTCTGGATCATCCGGCCGGTGAACTTGTTGTCTCCTGGACCCAACACACCGCTGGGGTAGAGCATCACCAGCGGCAAGCCTTCTTCATCGTAGAGCCGCCAGGCGATGCGGTCCCCCTGAAACTTGGTCTCGGCGTACTCGCTGAAACGTACTGGACCGGCCATACTCTCTTCTGTGAAGGGGACCACGGCTGGCTGGCCGTAGACTAACGCGGTGCTGATGTGCACCACTTTGGATATCCCGTTCTCCAGTGCAGCCTGCATCACGTGCTGTGTGCCCAGAATGTTGACTTGAGTGTACACGCCGGGATCGGGCTCCCAGAATGAGTAACGGTTGGCCAGGTTGATGACCGCATCGCAGCCGCGCATCCCGGCCAGGAGGGAGCCCTTGTCGGTCACATCGCCCACGACCTGGGGCATGCCCAGTGCCTCCAGCGCGTCGACGGTGCTCGACTCGCGCACCAGGCAGACCAGTTCGTGTTCGGTCGCAGCTATGCGCCGGACCAGATGGGTGCCAATGAATCCCGTGGCGCCGGTGACGAACACCTTCACAATCGCCCTCCGTGGATCGCTTCCGGTGGCACATGTGCCGACCCATTGTGCCCAACGGGTGGCATAGAGTAGCCTGTATGTGGCAGGAGTATAGCACAGGCCCCGGGTAGGGTCAAAGGGCGGGAACTCCTGACGGTTGGCTGAGCGAGATGGGCGACGAAAGCAGATGTGAGTGAACGTTGGTGGGGTGCCTATGCCCTGGCAGCAAAATGGGGAGGCCACTGTGGCCTCCCCACTGGACTATCGCGCTACCGGCTCATTCTATGCTGAAAGTGGCACTGGTCGTCACACTATCCCAGTGATAGCCGGATGCTGTGACGTTCGTCGTTGTGGCAGTGTAGGATCCTGGCGTCGTGCCACCCTGTCCCTTCTTGTTCGGGCTTTGGGTGTTCCAGGTAGCCTCTGCCCAGCCGTCGGCGTCGCTGGGTCCTGAGGTCAGCGTCGCGGACTCTGGGCCGCTGATGGCAATTTCCACAGTGGCGTTGGCCAGCGGCAGGCCCGTGCTGGCATCCACGACATGGGCTCGGACCACGATCCCGTCCCCCGGGGCAAAGGTGTTGGTGGGCACAAAAGTTGTGGTCTTGTCCTTGCCCTTGCCGGTGGTCTCGTACCGGCCCGTCTCCAGCAGGCTGACGCCAGTCCGCGCCTGACCCTGGTTGTTGGGGATGGCGCACAGGATGTTGCTGTAAACCGATTCACAGGTATCATTGTAGGCGGTGACCTTGTAGCAGTATTCGATGCCGTTGGTTAGACCGCTGTCGAGATACGTGGTAGTAGCACCCGCATCGGCCACCAACTGGGCCTTGCCGGCTTGGTCATAGTAGACTTTATGGCCTGTGGCGCCTGCCACCGCCGACCAGGCCAGCGTCACCTGCGTCTGTCCGGGCGTGGCCGAGTCCAAGGTGGGGGCAGTCAGCTCGCACGGCGCCAGGGCGTCACGCCAGACGGTCGAAGCCATGACGTACGGCTCGGCCATGCCGGTGTTGAGCCAGGTGTCGAGGAGGTTGGCCCCTTCATCGGCCAGGAAGGCGTTCTGGCGATCATTGGCCAGGTAGAGGAACTGGATGTACTCCCAACTGGTAGGCTGGTAGAGCAGGTCGATCGTGGCATGGTTCGCGCCGGACGGCGGGTTAAGCGCAACTTCGTCCCAGTAGTCGTAGGTACCACCGGGAGCACCCCCGTACTGGTCCGCTGGCACCGGCAGGGCGTTGCGTGCCCGGGCCTCGTCGTAGCTCATGCCATAGGGGGGGATGCGGTTGTCCTTGGCCACAGTGTTGTTGAGCACAAAGTGGAAGGTCTCGTGATAGGTGCCGGGCGACTCGACAGCGAGATCGCCGAGGGTA
>JASFOV010000257.1:0-6589 GCA_050116355.1 Anaerolineae bacterium | reverse complement strand
ATTCTCTATGGCAACAATTGGAACATTCCTGGTTTCCGTTGGTATGTCAAAGAGACGGGCGAGGCGATCATGTGTAAGCTGCCAGGGACGGTGCGCGCCATCCAGAAGCGGTTGGCGGCGGGGCGGGCGGGTCTGCTGCGCGGTGGGTCGAGCTATACCAACATGTTCGATGGCGACGCACGACTGGCCCTGTTCACCCTATCGGCGCTGGGCAGGCACCGGCTGTTCGAGAACGTGCGTGGCTTGGGCTTCCTGATCCTGTTTGGCCTGAGTCCGATCCGGCTGCTCCGCGTCATCGGTCTGTCGCTGTGGGCCTGGCTGGTCTATGTCGTCAAGCGTTTTGCGACCTGGATCCGGGTCCGGCCGCGGGGCTCACATTTTACGTTCTTTGGGCCTCTGCTTGAAATCTTTAACAACATTATCTTCCGCGAGGTCACGACCTTTAGCGTGTTGCTGGATGTCTACCGTGGCATGCCGGCCATCTATGCGGCCTACACCGGCTACGATGAGATTGCCCACCATTTTGGTGCGACCAGCAAGGAAGCCTTCCGGGCGGTCCGGGCTGTGGACAAGCAGATCCGGCAAATCGACCGCATGCGGCAACTCTATCATCAGCGCGAGTACGATCTCTATATCCTCTCCGACCATGGTATGTCGCCGTCGGTTCCCTTCCGGCAGGTGTACGGCCAGACCCTACAGGAGCTAATCGATGCTCACACCGGAGAGGAAGTGCAAGTGGAGGATGCAGCGGAAGGGGACGAAGGTCTACCGGAAGCACGGATTCGATTCTTGATTGACGAAATCCGGGGATTGGAGGAGAGGCGAAAACGGCCAATGGCTGCGCAGTTGCTGCGCGCCACGCGGCGGCGTTTGGAGACCAGCCAGCTGGTTGAGACGCTGGAGGCGGAGTGGGATCTGGAGCGGCGGGCCGAGATTGCGGTCCGCAACTCGGGTTCGCTGTCGCACGTGTACTTTGACGTGACCCCACGACCGATGGACATGAGCGAGGTAGCTTTGCTGTATCCAGCCTTGCTTCAGGAGTTGGTGGGGCACGAAGGCATCGGGTTGGTGGCTGGGCGCGATGGTCAAGAAGTCATTGTTGCGGCGCAGAATGGCACGCTATGGATCGGTCCCGAAGGCTGGCGTCTGGAGGGTGAGAATCCCCTGAGCTATCTGTCCGATCCGGCGTGGGCCGCCGAGCAGGTAGCACGTGTGGCGCGGTTTCCCCATGCGGGTGACCTGATCCTCATCGGTGCCTGGAACGGGGAGTTTGTCGTCAGTTTCGAGGAACAGGTGGCCTCCCACGGTGGTCTGGGCGGGCCACAGGACTGGCCTTTTCTCGCATTTCCGCCGGACCAGCTGCGCTCTCCGCTCAGGATCCGCAATTCGGAAGAGATCTACTCCCGACTGGTACGGCGCTACGGGGAGTATTCCTAGGAGAAAAAATCTATCTGGCCAGTGTTGAGCATCTCTCCTGCAAGCGAGACAGTCTCACCCAGCATCGCTGCTACCGTCTTGCCAGCCGTCCCCATCCGGCTTCATTCTAATGCGGAATTAACACTCGCATATGGGCAAAATATTGACAAAAACGTGACAATGTGATATACTATTCTCATGTGGCATCCGGTTGGTGGTGTGCTGACGAGGTTGGAAGAAGCAGGCAGCGCAGAGCTACAAGCGCGACACGAATGAGAGGTCGCCGAGGCGAGAGACAACATGAGTGACAACCATTATTTCGTCCGACTCGAGAATCTGTCCAAACGCTACAAGGAGGGTGGGCGCAATCGCCCCGTGCTACAGAACGTGAACGCTGAGTTTGCCCCAGGGGAGTCTGTGGCGATCTTGGGTAAGAGCGGAAGTGGTAAAAGCACGCTCCTGAATCTGATCAGTGGGATCGACCTGGTCGACGGGGGTCGTATCTGGGTGGATGGACAGAGCCTGACCGACTTTGATGAACGCCAGCGCACGCTGTACCGCCGCCAAAACATCGGCTTTGTGTTCCAGTTTTTCAACCTGATCCCGACGCTGACGGTTTGGGAGAACGTCGTTCTGCCCCTCGAACTGGCGGGTGTGCCGAGTGGTGAGATCGAACGCCGCGCCGAGTCGCTGCTGGAGTCGGTCGGCCTGCTTGACCGGCGGGAAACCTTTCCCGACCGGCTCTCTGGCGGCGAGCAGCAGCGCGTGGCCATTGCCCGCGCCTTGGTCCACGATCCTCTGCTGGTCCTCGCCGACGAGCCTACGGGCAATCTTGACGAAGAAACCGGTCGCCAGGTGATGAGCCTGCTGGATCGCCTCACCCGCCAGAATGGCAAGAACTTGATTCTGGTGACGCACAGCGCCGAGGCGGCGGCCTACGCCGACCGTGTTCTTACCTTGCGGGATGGAACTCTCGTGAACGGGACCCAAGATGCCTAAACGGACAGCTTCTGCCTTTGCCTCGCGCACCCTGTGGAACATTGGATGGCGCTATCTGGTCCGCCATCCCTGGCAGAGTGCGCTCATGGTCTTGGGCGTGGCGTTGGGCGTAGCGGTGGCTGTGGCGGTTGATCTGGCCAATGCAAGCGCCACCCGCGCCTTTGACTATAGTACTGATGCTGTCGCGGGGCGGGCGACACACCAGATTGTTGGTGGGCCGCTCGGTTTGGACGAGGCGCTCTATGTTGAACTGCGTCGTGAGGGATTGGTTACCAACGACCGGCCCGCTGCTCCTATCGTGACAGACTATGTCTATTCGCCGCAACTCGGCGACCGGCCCTTCCAGCTGCTGGGCGTGGATCCCTTTGCCGAAGCGCCGTTCCGCAACTATTTGTGGGGGACAGGCGACGCACCCACCGCGGGCTTGTCCGATCTACTCACCCGGCCAGGGGCGGTCTTGATCGCTTTGGACACGGCCACCTATTATGGCCTGGCCCCGGGTGATCGGCTGAGCCTGGAGGTGGCGGGATACCCGCGTGAGGCGTTTGTTGCCGGACTGTTGGAACCGGCCGATGATCTTAGTCGCCGGGCTTTGGATGGGCTGCTATTGGCTGACATTGCCACGGCCCAAGAACTGACCGGCCGTGTGGGTCGGCTAGATCGTATCGACCTCATCCTGCCGGCGACGGGCCAAGCGGTGGCGGATAACATTGTGGCGCGGTTGCCGGCCGGGGCGCAGATTGTGCCGGTCCAGGCCCGCAGCGGAACCATTGAAGAGATGACGGCAGCCTTCCGCTTGAATCTGTTGGCCCTTAGCCTGCTGGCTCTGGTGGTCGGCGTATTCCTGATCTACAATACCATGACATTCTCGGTCGTCCAGCGGCGGCCGCTCTTTGGCACGTTGCGCTGCTTGGGCGTCACGCGCCGGGAGGTGTTTGCCTTGGTCGCCAGCGAGGCGCTGCTCGTGGGCGGACTGGGCGCAGCACTGGGTCTTGGTTTGGGAATCCTTATGGGCCGGGGAGCGGTGCAAGCCGTGACACAGACCATCAGCGATCTCTATTTCGTCGTCACTGTACAAGAGATCGAGATCGCCACCTCGAGTTTGGTGAAGGGCGCGCTATTGGGCGTGGTCGCCACGTTGTTGGCTGCGGCTCCACCGGCGTGGGAAGCGGCCTCGGTGCCGGCCCGGGTGGCCCTATCCCGTTCTGGTTTGGAGGGCAAAGCCCGTCGCGCGGTGACCAGCGTGGCTGTGGGCAGCTTGGTCTTGGCTGCCAGCGGGATGGTCTTGTTGGCCGTGCCCACACGTAGCCTGACCATCAGCTTTGCTGGAACCTTTTCGGTCGTGATCGCCTTTGCGGCGTTGACACCGCTCGTGACCTTGGTGCTGATGCGTGTGGCCACGCGGCCTTTGGGCCGCTTGTGGGGCGCGTTGGGCCGCATGGCGCCGCGCAATGTGGTTACCTCCATCAGCCGCACGGCTGTGGCTGTGGCGGCCTTGATGGTGGCCGTGTCGGTCATCATTGGCGTCAGTATCATGATCAGTAGTTTCCGCTTCACTGTAGTCACCTGGCTAGACCAGGTGTTGCAGGGTGATGTGTATGTCTCTGCGCCGAGCGGTACGTCGACCCAGGCCACTACGCCTCTGGACCCGGACGTCCTGCCACTTGTGGAAAGCTGGCCGGGCGTCGAGCGTGTGGATCTGCTGCGTACTGTAGCCGTAGAATCGGCTGATGGACCGGTGTTGGTCCACGCGGTGTACAATCCCGATTACGGAGAGCGTCCATTCCTCTCGGATGACCTGGCACCAGACGCCCGTTGGGCGGCGATGGAGGATGGAGCGGTGGTCGTGTCGGAGCCCTACGCGAACCGGACCGGCCTGTCGCGGGAGGACAGCACGGTGACCCTTTATACGCAGGATGGGCCACGCGACTTTGCGGTGGCGGGCGTCTACTACGATTACGTTGCCAGCCAGGGCGCCATTTCGATGTCGCTGGACACCTACCGCCGCTTCTGGGGGGATGATGCCCTTACAGCGCTGGCGATCCGGCTGGCGCCGGGCGTAGCCGCGGAGCCGGTCGCTCGCGAGCTGGGCGATGCGCTGGCGCCGACGCAGCGGCTGTTTGTCCGGCCCAACCAAGCGTTGCGCCAAGAGGCCCTGGTCATTTTTGATCGGACCTTTGCCATCACGGGCGCCCTGCAGTTGTTGGCCACGGTGGTGGCCTTTATTGGCGTGCTGAGTGCGCTGCTGTCGCTTCAGTTGGAGAAGCAGCGCGAGTTGGGCATCCTGCGCGCCGTGGGGCTCACCGCCCGGCAGTTGTGGGGGCTGGTGATGCTGGAGACCGGTCTGATGGGCGCCGTGGCCGGGCTGCTGGCTATGCCCACCGGCTTTGCTCTGTCGCTCATCTTGATCTATATCATCAACCGCCGCTCCTTCGGTTGGACGCTGCAGATGGAGGTGGACCCGGTTCCTTTCCTGCAAGCACTGGCCGTGGCTGTGATTGCCGCCCTGCTGGCGGGCATCTATCCGGCCCGCAAGATGGGCAAGATGCTGACCGCCGAGGCGCTGCGGTATGAGTGAGGCATGACGATGGGACGATGGGTTCGCATTCTCATGGTGGCCGGCTTCGTCGTGGTTCTCGTTGGGGTTGTGGCCCTGATCTGGCCGCGCGAGGAGTCGTTTGTACAGGCGCGGTTGATCGCCCCGGATAGCGATTCCACGGGCTATCTTCGCGCGGAGGGCCCCATGCCACTAGACTTTCCGGCTGCGCATGGCCCGCATCCCGAATATCAGACCGAATGGTGGTACTATACGGGCAATGTGCAGACCGATGCCGGGCGTGCCTTTGGCTACCAATTGACCTTCTTCCGGCGGGCGCTGGCGCCGCCCGACCAGCGCCCGGTGCGGGAATCCGCATGGGCCACCGACCAGGTCTACATGGCCCACCTGGCTCTGACCGACGTCGCAGAGGAGCGCTATCAGGCGTTTGAGCGGTTTTCGCGGGGGGCGGCCGGCTTGGCCGGCGCCCAAGCGGTCCCCTACCGTGTGTGGCTGGAAGACTGGAGTGTGGAGGAGGTTGAACCGGGGGTGATCTTGATGCGCGCCGCGCAAGACGATGTCGCCCTGGAGTTGCGACTGGCCGATAGTAAGGGCCCTATCCTGCATGGCGACCGCGGCTTTAGCCCCAAGGGGCCGCAGCCGGGCAACGCCTCGTACTACTATAGCCTGACCCGCCTGGAGACCTCGGGTCGCATCCGTATTGGAGATGAGAGTCACGAGGTTCGGGGATTGAGTTGGATGGACCACGAATTCAGCACCAGCGGTCTGGCCGCCGACCAGGTGGGCTGGGACTGGTTCTCGATGCAGATCGACGACGGTAGCGAGCTGATGGTCTTTCAGCTCCGCACAGAAGACGGGGGCATCGATCCGTACTCCAGCGGCACCTTCATCGCGCCGGATGGGGCCACCCGGACCCTGGATCGCAGTGAGTTTGAGATTCGCGTGACCGACACTTGGCGTAGCCCGCACACCGGAGCCGTCTATCCCGCTGGCTGGACGATTGCTGTACCCGCGGTGGAACTGGAGCTGGAGATAGAGCCCTATATAGCCGACCAGGAACTGACCGTATCGTACGCCTACTGGGAGGGCGCGGTGTGGATCGAAGGTGAACGGGCGGGCCGGCCGGTCCGTGGTGCTGGCTATATTGAAATGACAGGTTACGCGGCTTCGATGCAGGGCCAATTCTAGGACCGAAGGAGGGTGGAGCAAGCTATGAGTGAGTCACATGGGAAAGAGTACCGGGAACTCGTCCGATTTGAGCGGCCGGGCGATGCCGAGCTCTGGCAGGCGATCGATGACGTTGTCATGGGCGGGCAATCCGCGAGCGGGCTGCACCTAGCTGAGGACGGCGTGCCGGCCTTTAGGGGCGACGTGTCACTGGCCAACAATGGCGGCTTTGCCTCTGTTCGATCGCAGCCGGAGCGCATCAATCTGGAGGAGTATGCTGGGTTGGAATTGCGCATCCGCGGAGACGGAAGGCGGTACCGGTTCCGGCTTCGCACGCGGTCCGGGTGGGGCGGCGTCGCCTATCAGGCCGCGTTCGACACCGTGCCTGGCCAGTGGCAGACCGTTCGCTTCCCCTTCAGCACGTTCACCGCTACCTACCGCGGGCGCAGC